>CAMIZG010000008.1 GCA_946403215.1 uncultured Bacteroidales bacterium
GCCGTAATGCGTCCGACCAGATCCGTGACAATGTACTTGTCATAGGGCTTGTTGCCGGCTGTGGGGACTATCCCGTCGCCACTGAAACGTATCCCGTCAGTGGTGCGGGTGTACGCAACGCCGCTGATAACCATATCGATTGTCACCGGCATGAGTGTAGCAAACTTCACGTCGAACATATAAATATCCAGCAGATTGTCAGTGACCAGCACCACTTCGGTGCGGACATTCTCCTTGGTGAAACCCGATGAAGGGATAGTCAACAGTCCGTAGGCCTCGTAGGCATTATCTTTATCCTTAACCTCCGGTTCTTCCGAAGCAATATGGCACGAGGAGAACAGAAGCGCGAAAGCGAACAGGACGGAAAGGTGAAAAGTGAATTTGTTCATAGATATAGTTTTATATTTCAAATCGCAGGGTTACGCCGAGTTCGCGGGGTTTGCCGCGTTGCAGGAAGTCATTGCCCATCGAACGGAAGTAGAACACATTGTAGGGCGTGTCGGTCAGGTTGCGTGCCCAGAGTTCGAGTTGTGCATATTTCCACTCCAGCGTCAGATTGGCTCCCATGAGCGCATAAGGAGCTTGCACACAGTCGTTCTGCTCGTTCCAGAATATCGGTCCTGTGACATTGACGCGTGCCGAGAGGGATAGCGACTGCAGCCACTTGCGCCCTACTCGGTAACCGGCTTGCGCCAGTGCGTGCGCCGTGTGCTTGGGTGCGTAGGGGATAAAGTTGCCCGAGTAATCCGCCATGCCGTCGTTGAAGTTGATGAACCGCGCATCGGTGAAGCCGTAGGATGCATCCAGCAGCCCCTGCCAGTCGCCCTGCTGCCAGCGGTAATGCAGCGCCGCCTCGACGCCCCACACGCGCGAACGCGCCGCATTGGCCATCATACGGCCGGTAGTCTTGCCGTTCGGGAAGACGGTGACCTGCTGGTCAAAGCACTGGATATGAAACGCATCCACATCGATCTTCAGTCCGTCCGCCGGCGTGAAGTGGGCACCCAGCTCGAAGGTCCAGTCGCTCTCAGGCTTGTAGGAAGTGATGGCCACATCGGAAAAGCGGGCATCGGCTATCTCGAGGTGCATGCCCATATCCGCTGCCATGTCGGTCATAACCTGGTTCTGGGTGATCGTGCTGAATATCTGCGGGTTGTAGCCTCCGGCCTTGTAGCCCTTGGCAGCGTAGCCGTAGACTGTTCCCCACTCTCCGTCATAGGAAAGAGCCAGCCGCGGCAGCACCTGGATATAGTTCGCAAACTTTGTTCCGCGTATCTCGGTGTGCACGTTCTCATAATCCGCCATGATCATCGTAAACCGATAACTCAGATCGGCTGTACTCAGGTAATCCATCCGCGCATGTTCGTAATCGATACGCACACCGGCGTTCAGATGCCAGTTGCCGAACTGAAAATGACTCTGATGATACACAGCCGCACCGGCGTTGAACAGGTCAAACGTGCTCGGGATAGGCAGCGTGCTGTTGCTGATACAAATGGAGTCATCGGGAAAGACCGTCTGAATACCCCGATTGGCATTACCGAGAATGAGCTCGTCAATACCCTGGCGCATGAACACCACCGGCGCATACATGGCGTTGGCTTTGACAAACGCACTGAGTCCCAGCGTCCAGTCGTACCACTCGCAGGGTTTGGGCGCACGCAAGAGCGCATCCACAGTGGCATTATGCTGCCGCTGGGTCTGCTGCAGAGTGAAGATATCCGCAGTGGTGTAGTCATTGTCCATGTGCATGTCGTCGGACATGAACTGGTAGCTTGCCGCCATCTGCAGCCGCCAGCCTTCATGTACATAATCAGCGCGTAACGAAGGCAGAACAGCCAGACGCTCGTAACTGCCCGGACTGTTGTAATCGATCCGTCCTGTGGCAACCGATGCGTACGGGAAAGCCCCCTGACGCACCCAGTCGGCATAGACGGTGCCTGTCACGCGCCAGTCGTCATTCGGCCGGCCGTCCAGCACCAGACGTCCGCCTGCCTGCTGTCCGCCGTCGATCAACCGACCGGTATAATCGTTGCGGTAAAAACCGTCCGTCCGCTGATACCTGGCCGCTATGCCCCATCCGAAATCCGCTCTATGCTCCCGGCTCTCAGCTCTTGACTGGTAATACGACACTTGCGCCTGCACGCTGTTCGCCGTGGCGTAACTGACCAGGCCGCGCACGGAATAGCCGGTCAGATCCAAAGGCTGTACCGTGCGTATCTCCATTACTCCGGCTGGCGAGTTACGGCCATACAGACTGCCCTGCGGACCGCGCAGCAGTTCGATGCGCTTGACGTCCTGCATGGCATGGTCGTACATATTCTTGTCCAGCAACGGCACGCCGTCCACCACCATGCCCATCACGGGCTCGTTGATCCGACTGCCCAGACCACGGATATAGATGCTGCTGGTCATCGCGCTACCGTAATCGGGCATATAGACGTTCGGCATGAGGTTGCTCACATCCTTGGGCGTGAGCGCCTGCGTCTCGTTGATCAGGCGGCTGTCAATAACACTGACCTGCATCTGCTGCTGGGTGGCAGGGCGCTCGATGCGGGATACGGACACTTGAACATCCGGCAGGGCGACGGTGTCCGCCCAGCCTTCCGGTGAAGCCGCCTCGATGCTCAGCACCGAAGCCAACAATCCAGCCAATAAAAGTACCTTTGTCCGCATAATTCAAAAAGCGAGTGCAAAGATACAACAATTTCCGCAAACAAAGATTAAGATTTCCTTAAGATTCAGGTGTATCCCCATAAATTGGGATGCGCAACTCGTTGACCGTTTCGTTGAGGGCGAGGGTGAGCGAGAATGTGTGCAAGCGCAGTTGGGAGCTGACACGTACCGAACCGGGCTTGGCGGACGGAAGCAGGGCAGCCAGAACACCGTCGAGCATGGTGCGCAAGGCGTCGGGCGACATAGTTATCTCGCTCACGAACGGATCGAGGTGCATGCGGGGCACCAGTCCTTTGGCATCGAACTCGCCGCGATGGCTCTGCAGCCACTCCGTGACGAAGGGACGGATGGCCAGTCGTCCGGCTTTGGCGGCTTCGTCGGAATGTAATATCAGTCCGGCTCCACGGATGGTCTCGATAGGATGACTGCGTGCACACTTCAGTTTGCGGCGCAGGGCGTTAAGGTGCACATCAATGGTACCGGTGTCGTAGTGAAACCGCTGCCCCCAGACCCGGTCAAGTATCTCCGTTCGCGAGCAGAGGCGGTTAGGGTGCTGCATGAGATAGGCCAACAAGCCAAACTCCAGGGGAGTAAGGCTGACGGGCTCACCGTCGCGCAACACGCGGTGGGTATCGGTGTCCAGTTCAATGTTACCTATCTTGTAGTACATGCACCTTACAGGATCTGCGCGGTGTGGTTCTTGGTGTCCACCTTGTCTATTACGCGCGTGAGGATGCCGCGTTCGTCGAAGATAAAGGTCTTGCGGAGTGTGCCCATTGACACCTTGCCGTAGAGCTTCTTCTCACCCCATGCGCCGAAAGCCTGAAGCATGGCGGTTGTGGGGTCGCTGAGGAGCGGGAAGGGGAGTTCGTATTTGGCTTTGAACTTGACATGCGAGGCTTGCGAGTCCTTGCTAACGCCGAAGACCCAGTAACCTTGCGCGAGGAACGCGTGGTAATTATCACGGAGGTTACACGCCTCAGCCGTGCAGCCCGGAGTAGAGTCCTTCGGATAGAAGTAAATGACTGTCTTCTTGCCAATCAGATCCTGATCGGTCACTTGTTTGCCGGTCTCGTCCATGACGCTGAATGCCGGCATTTTGTCGCCAATACTTAGCATAAATTTCAACTATAAGATTTCAACTATAAATCACATTCGATCCGGTCGCGTGAGTTGTATTACCACACCGCCTGAATGAGGGCGGTGAGCATGAGTCCGCAGCAGACGAGTTTGAGAATCGTGCCGCACAAAAGGCCGATGAAACTGCCCCACCCTGCACGGAGAGCGTTTGCCAGTTCCTTGCCGCTGAGCAGTTCGCCTACAACAGCGCCTACCAGTGGACCAATGATCACTCCCACAGCGCCGAAGAACAGTCCGACGAACACGCCGATCATGCTTCCCCACACGCCCCATCGCGTGCCGCCATAGCGCTTGGTGCCCCACGCAGGGACGACATAATCAAGAATAGAAACGACGATCGTTACAATGCCCCATATGAGCAGCAACTGCCACGAGAAATCAATGCGCTCCGTAGCCTGAGCGATCCACAGCCCGGCGTAAGCTATGGGCGTACCGGGCAACCCCGGGACAATGCATCCGATGATGCCCACAAGCATACAAAGGAAGGCGAGTATCAACAAGAATATTTCCATAATAACATGTTTTATCAGACGGT
Organism: uncultured Bacteroidales bacterium; assembly: GCA_946403215.1. Taxonomy (GTDB): domain Bacteria; phylum Bacteroidota; class Bacteroidia; order Bacteroidales; family Paludibacteraceae; genus Colicola. The sequence goes on from CAMIZG010000008.1 coordinate 4,352, forward strand.
GCGGATGACCCTGGCGGGGTTGCCGGCGGCGATGGAGTTGGCGGGGATATCACGGGTAACGACACTGCCGGCACCTATGGTGCAGTTGTCACCAATGGTGACTCCGGGGAGGATAGTTACGTCGCCGCCAATCCAGACGTTATGACCGATGGTGACAGGTTTGGCCCACTCCAGGCGCGTATTGCGCTCCACGGGATTGGTGCTATGGCAGGCAGTATAGATGCTGACATTGGGTCCCAAGAAACAGTCGTCGCCGATGGTGACGTAAGCCTCGTCGAGGACGGTGAGGTGGAAATTGGCGAAGAAACGTTTGCCGAGGCGAATGTGCTTGCCATAGTCGCAGTAGAACGGCTGGTTGATGAACGTATCGTCATCGGCTTGCCCAAGTATCCGCTTGAGCATAGCGTTACGTGCCGCAAAGTCGGTAGGCAGCAGGTTGTTGTACTGCTGGCAGAGGACTTTGACTGCATTGAGTTCGACTAAAAGTTCGGCGTCACAGGCGTCGTACAGTTCGCCGGAAAGCATCTTTTGTTTCTCGGTCATGACTATAAGGTGTTAGAGGACATAAGTGCAGACTATCGGCCAATCCCCTCCAATAATCCTTCAATCGCTCCACCGAGTTCGATGAAGGCATCTTGCAGTTCTTCGCCGGCCTCCTTCAGTTCTTGATTGGTCTGCCTGATTGCATGCTTGTAGAACTTAGCCGTGCAACGACCTTTGAGATTGGCAATATCGTGTTTCTGCCCATCGGTGTAGTCGTAGCGATCAATGGTTTGGCAGAGTTCGGAGTAGTGCTGCATCGCATCATCCCAGTCGGCCTCCGACCAGTTGTCGGATTTCTGTTCGATACGATCGGTGAGTTTCTGCAGATCGTCGATTGCAGTTTGCGAAGGGTTACATGCTGCCAGCAGAAGGCTGAGCATCAGTAGGGGAAGAAAGCGTTTCATAATCGCGTTGTATTTGGTTTTTTAGTTCGTCGAGTGAGTCGAAGTGTCGTTCCTCGCGCAGGCGCCGGGTGAAATGCAGGGTGAGCTGCTGATTGTACAGGTCGCCACTAAAATCGGGAATATGCACTTCGATGGTTTGATGCGTATTGCCCACAGTAGGATTCGTACCGATATTCACCAGCGCGTTCGTTGTGTCGGGGCTTCCATTCACTGCAACCATTGCCTTATACACCCCGGGGGCAGGGACAAGCTTATCGGGATCAGGAACAATGTTAGCCGTAGGAAAACCAATCTGCCGACCGATCATCCGTCCGTGCACCACTCGCCCCGACAGCATGTATTGATAGCCGAGCAGCCGGTTGGCAGAAGAGATATCCCCTTGCGCAAGGAGGTTGCGAATGCGCGTTGACGAAGGGCGCAAATCGCCTTCGCAGTACGGCAGCGCCCGAACAATATACACACCTACCTGCTGAGCGACAGCGGCGTATCGGTCATCAGACATGTGTCCGTCAGAGCCAAAATGATGGTTGAACCCCATGAGCAGATGACGCACCTTCCATCGATCGGCCAGGTAGTCGAGGAACTGCAAAGCTGTGAGCGGTTGCACCTCGGCAAAGTCGAAGAAGTGGACATCACCGAACTGCCCCAAGAGTTGTTCGCGCTCCTGAACCGTGGTCAGCAGCGGCGGACAATCGCAGGTAAGTACGCTACGGGGGTGCTGGAGGAAAGTGAAGATGAGCGGGCGCTCATCAAACTCGTCAGCCAACTTACGCAGTTGGCTGAACAAGTAACGATGGCCTGAGTGCACGCCGTCGAAGAATCCTATGGTAGCTATGGCAGGCAATTCAGTCGAAAGTCGAAAGCCTATAATGACTTGGCTACCTCTATCTCCTCGTAGGTCTCGATGATGTCGTGCTCGATGATGTCATTGAACGACTTGATGCTTATACCGCACTCGGTATTTGTACCGGCCTCCTTGATATCATCCTTGCCGTGCTTGAGCGACGAGAGCTCACCGGTGTGGATAACAATGCCGTCACGGATGACGCGGCACTTGTTGCCACGCTTCACCTTACCCTCACGCACAATACATCCGGCGATCGTTCCAACCTTGGAGATATGGAAGGTCTGCAGGATCTCGACGGTAGCGGTAACCTCCTCCTTGATCTCGGGCGAGAGCATACCAGCCATAGCCGCCTTCACCTCCTCGATAGCATCGTAAATGATCGAATATACGCGGATGTCCACCTCCTCTTGCTCTGCCATCTTCTTGGCTGTACCGGTAGGACGGACATTGAAGCCGATGATAATGGCATCGGAAGCCGCAGCGAGCATGACATCGGAGTCGGAGATTGCGCCCACGGCTTTATGGATGACGTTGACCTGGATGTTCTCTGTCGAGAGCTTAATCATGGAGTCGGCGAGAGCCTCGGTTGAGCCATCGACATCGGCCTTGATGATGAGGTTCAGCTCCTTGAAGTCACCGATAGCCAGACGACGGCCGATCTCCTCGAGACCAACGTGTTTCTTAGTGCGGATCGACTGCTCGCGCTGGAGTTGTTCGCGCTTGGAGGCTATATCCTTAGCTTCCTGCTCAGTAGGCAGTACGTTGAACTCGTCGCCAGCCTGGGGCGCACCATTGAGTCCGAGCACTACAGCAGGCTCGCCGGGACGAGCGGCCTCAATGCGCTGACCACGCTCGTTGAACATCGCCTTGACCTTACCGTGGAACGTGCCTGCGAGCAGCACATCACCCATATGGAGCGTACCGTCGGAAACGAGGACGGTAGCCACATAGCCACGCCCCTTGTCAAGCGAGGACTCGATGATGGAGCCTTTGGCGCGACGTTTGGGGTTGGCCTTGAGATCGAGCAGTTCGGCCTCGAGCAGCACTTTATCGAGCAGTTCGTGTACGCCGGTACCCTTCTTGGCAGATATATCCTGCGATTGGTACTTGCCACCCCACTCCTCGACGAGCAGGTTCATGTTAGCCAGTTCCTTCTTGATCTTATCAGGGTTAGCGCCGGGCTTATCGCACTTGTTGATAGCGAACACCATCGGTACGCCAGCCGCCTGTGCGTGGCTGATAGCCTCTCGGGTCTGGGGCATCACGCCGTCGTCAGCAGCGACGATGATGATAGCTATATCCGTCACTTGCGCACCACGTGCACGCATGGCGGTGAAGGCCTCGTGACCCGGGGTGTCAAGGAAGGTGATGTGCTTGCCTGACTCGCTGAGCTTGACATTGTATGCGCCAATGTGCTGCGTAATACCGCCTGCCTCACCGGCGATGACGTTGGTGTTGCGTATATGGTCGAGCAGCGATGTCTTACCGTGGTCAACGTGGCCCATGACGGTTACGATCGGCGCGCGAGGCTCCATATCAGTCTCGTTGTAGGCTTCTTCCTCCTCGGCGATTTTCTCAGCGACCTGTGCGCTGACGTACTCGGTCTGGAAGCCAAACTCCTCGGCTACGATATTGATCGTTTCGGCATCGAGACGCTGGTTGATGCTCACCATCATTCCGAGCGACATACAGGTACCGATAATCTTTGTAACGGGCACGTTCATCATCACAGCCAGGTCATTGGCTGTAACGAACTCAGTGAGCTTGAGCACCTTGCTCATTGCCTGCTCTTGTGCGGCGGCAGTAGCCTGCTTCTCGCGCTCCTGCTCACGGCGTTCGCGTTTGTGCTTGGAGGTAGCAGTCTTACCCTTGTTACCTTGCAGACGAGCGATGGTCTCCTTGATCTGGCGCTGTACTTCCTCGTCATCAACCTCTACGCGCACACCTTTCTTCTTTGAGGTGTTCTTAGCGCCCTTCTGGTTTTTGACGTCGTTGACATCCACCTTATTCTGCTTGATGCGTTCGCGCTTACGCTTCTCGCCACCGCCTCCTTGAGCAGCACGACGCTGTTGCTCGCGCTCCTCGCGTTCCTTCTTCTTCTCCTCCTTGGTTTTCTGCCGCGGATGGGTAGCCTGATTAAGCGTGTCAAGATCAATCTTGCCGACGACCTTAGGCTGATTTTTGAGCACAGGTTTGCCCAGCGAGAAGACTTCAGTCTTCTTTGCCACAATTTCCCCGCTATCATCAGCCTGCTCCGGTTGTTCGGCCTCCTGCTCCTCCTGCTGCGCCTTCATGGCAGCAGCTTGAGCAGCTGCAGCTTCCGCCTCGCGGCGCGCCAGCTCCTGTGCTTCGCGTTCAGCTGCCATGCGTTGCGCCTCTTCCTGAGCTTTGCGAGCAACCTCAGCAGCACGTTCAGCCTCTTCGGCTGCCTTGCGGGCAGCTTCTTCAGCGGCTTTCTTGGCGGCAGCAGCTGCTTCCTCAGCAGCCTTTCGGGCCGCTTCGGCGGCTTTGCGGTCAGCCTCTTCTTGCGCTGAATCGAGTGTGAGCACTTTCTGGATATCGCGTTCCTGTCGTTGTTGCTGTTGACGCTCGGCTTCCATCTTGAGCGCCATGTCGCGGTTGAACTCCTTGGCAAGCTTCATATAGATATCGTCCTCAATACGGAGATTGGGGTCGGTATCAATCTGCATTCCTTGCTTAGCCAGGAACTCAACGGCTGTTGACATACCGATGTTCAGTTCTTTACACGCTTTAATCAGTTTAATAGCCATTCGTGTTCGGCAATGGGGCGCACTGGCTGAGCGTTTCGCGCTCATCGGGGCTCCCCATGCCTCCACTCTTTGGTCCGAGTGCACTACGTTAGCGCTCGCCCCAAGTAAGGAGGCACCTCTATGCCGAGTGAGAGGGTTATGTTATACATTAATCGTCTGCAAATTCTGCTTCGAGGATGCGGATAACGTCGTCGATTGTTTCCTCTTCAAGGTCTGTACGCTTGATGAGCTCGTCTTTATCAACAGCGAGCACGGCCTTAGCTGTATCCAGTCCGGCAGCCTTGAGGGTGTCGATAACCCACTGGTCGATCTCATCGTTGAACTCCTCGAGGTAGATATCCTCGACATCTTCGCCTTCCATTTCGCGGTACACCTCAATCTCGTAACCGGTAAGCATACTTGCGAGCTTGATGTTATAGCCTCCCTTACCGATAGCCAGACTAACCTCTTCGCTCTTGAGATAAACCTCGGCTTTCTTCTCCTCCTCGTTGATGGTCATTGAGGATATCTTAGCGGGTGCGAGAGCACGCTGGATATAGAGGTTGATGTTCGAGGAGTAGTTGATAACGTCGATATTCTCATTGCGCAACTCGCGAACAATGCCATGGATACGTGCCCCCTTGATACCTACGCAAGCGCCAACGGGGTCGATACGGTCGTCGAAGCTCTGCACAGCCACCTTGGCACGCTCACCCGGGATGCGGGCGATGTTCTTGATACCAATCAGTCCATCGTGTACCTCAGGCACCTCCTGCTCGAAGAGGCGCTGCAGGAACAGCGGGCTGGTACGGCTCAGGATGATCTTCGGGTTCTGGTTCTTGTTATCCACCTGAACGACTACGGCACGCACGGTGTCGCCCTTGCGGTAAAAGTCAGTCGGGATCTGGTTCTGCTTAGGCAGATAGAGTTCGTTGTTGTCCTCATCGAGGAGGAGCATCTCTTTCTTCCAGACCTGGTATAGTTCGCCGGACACGATCTGACCGAGCTTCTCGCTATAACGCATATAAAGGTCTTCCTTCTTCAGGTCAAGAATCTTCGTTGCGAGGGTCTGACGCAGGTTGAGAATCATACGGCGTCCGAACACGCTGAAGTCCACGCGGTCGGTAACCTCCTCGCCTACCTCAGCCTCGTCGTCGAGCTTGAGGGCGTCGGAGAGTGCGATCTGGGTATTCTCGTTGGCTACATCGTCATCCTCCATGACGAGTCGGTTACGATACACCTCCAGGTCACCCTTGTCGGGGTTGATGATCACGTCGTAGTTGGCGTCAGTGCCATACATCTTGGCTATCACGCTGCGGAACGATTCTTCCAGCACGTTGATAAGCGTCTGTTTGTCAATGTTCTTGAACTCCTTGAAGTCCTTGAAAATCTCAATCAAATTGATTGAATCAGTTTTTTTTGTTGCCATATTTTGTTTGTGTTATTATTCGATTTTACCGTGGAGCCCAGAAACCCCGGAAAGCCCAGAAGGCTTAGAACTTGAGGTCGTACTTGACGTACTTGGGTTCGTCGTAGCGCCAGGTGTGGGTGACCATTTGCTTGCGCACCTTCTTCTTGCCGGCATCGGTCAGTTCGGTCACTTTCTCCTCCACGTCCACGCTGAATGAATCATCATCCACGCTAACCAGTTGCCCGCGCAGTTTCCTGCCATCGGCCTGCAACACTTCGACATCATGACCAAGGTGTTTGTTGAACTGCATCTTGGTCTTGAAGGGTGCGACCAGGCTCACGCTGCCCACCTCGAGGGCGTAGTCGGGTTCGCCTTGCTGCTCCAAGAAATCCACGAGCCGGCGGTTGAGTCCGCCACAGAAATCAACATCCGTTCCCCCGAGATGATCCACCTCGACAAGAATAGAGTTGTCAGGATGAATATCCAGGGTTATCAGCTCGTAACCCGTCCCATGAATGAACTGCTCAATGCAGCTGCGTATGTCCTGTTGGCTTGTAATCATTCGTGTTCGCTTATTGGATGGATGTCGGCACGCAAAATGCCCTCATTTATTATCACGTGAGGAGACCTTGTTGGGTCCCCTCATTCGTTTCGCGTGCAAAGGTACAAAATATTTTGCAGAAATGCAAGAGTTTGCGCATTTTTTTTCTCATAAGGTGCATTTTTCTACATTTCTGCCACACAGACACGGCAGAATACGGGCGAGCCGCGGTATTAATCCAACATATCGCCGTAGTTGTTTGACAGTTGGATCATCTGATCGTACTGCTCGGGATCAAGGTCGTAGAAGTAATAATTGCGCGGGTCGATGTGATGTCCCTGGAAGTGCACTTCGTAATGCAGATGCGGGCCGGTGGATTTGCCTGTGCTTCCAACTAAGGCGATTATATCCGAACGCTTGACATTCTGCCCTACCTTGACCAGCGCCTTGTACAGGTGGGCATACAAGGTTTCGTAGCCAAAGCCGTGATCGATGACGACCGTATTTCCATACCCCTGGCGCCAGCCGACGAAGGTGACCTTGCCATTGCCGGTAGCAAAGATCTCCGTACCGGTAGGAGCCGTGAAATCCATGCCTGCGTGGAACTTACGCACGTGGTACACGGGGTCGATACGCACACCGTAGCCTGAAGCCACACGTGTCAGATCCTTGTTGAGCACAGGCTGGATAGCGGGGATATTCTCCATACGAATCTCGCGCGTCTTGGCCAGATCGATGATCTCCTCGTAGGATTTGGCCTGCACGTACGTCTGCTTCTCCAGCAGATCGACCTTACGCGTGAGGTCGGCAGCCAGTTGGGTGTTAGCCAGACGGGAAATATTGTCGTAATAATCCATACTGACGTTAATACCTCTGCGTGAGGACGCAGGTATCGGCTCTGCGCCCAGGATAACGCGGTAGAGGTTATCGTCGCGCTGCTGCAGGTCGGCCAACACGAGTTGCATGCTCTCGCAACGCTTGCTGAGCAGTTCGTACTGTGCCTCGAGGGTTTGCTTCTCCGATATGAGCTGGCGCTCCTTGGGCGATGGGAAGAAGGAGAAGAAGATATAGAAGAACAATATACCCAAGCATATACCTCCAAGGATATACCACCCGGCCTTTCGCAGCCAGTACTTGAATCCGTGCTCCACCCGCTCCATGGCGAGCGTCTCGGGATTGATATTGAAGTGTGATCGTTTTACCATATGTCAGTCGAAAGTCGAAAGCTATTCAATTATACCGCCACCAACGACGAGGTTATCCTTGTAGAGCACGAGCGACTGTCCGGGTGTAGGCGCCCATACGGGTTCGTGGAAGCGGAGAGTAGCGGTGGTTGCATCGTTGCTGAATTCGAGTATTGCGGGCACCGGTGCCGAGCGGTAGCGGATGCGTGCCTCCACCTGAGGCGATCCGGTCAGCCACTGCCTGTCGCGGATACGAATGTCGCGCGCCGTAACAAGGGTCGTATTCAGGTCGTCGTGACGGCCGAGCGTAATGCGGTTGGCAGTGGTGTCGATCTTCGTGACAAACGCCGGGTATCCGAGCGCCACGCCCAAGCCCTTGCGCTGGCCAATGGTGTAGAACGGGCAGCCCCGGTGCTGCCCCACCACCTTGCCGTTGGCATCGACGTACTCGCCGGGCTCAGGATGCACACCTTGCCCAGCCAGAAAGCCGCGGTAGTCATTATCCGGAATGAAGCACACCTCTTGCGACTCGGGTTTCCTGACCAAAGCATCAAAGCCATGTTCGGCAGCAATGCGCCGCACCTGATCCTTGTTCAGATCGCCCAGCGGGAAGCAAGTAACCCCCAGGTTTGCCTCGGTGAGCATCCACAGGAAGTATGTCTGATCCTTGCGTGTGTCGGCGGCGGTACTGAGGTACAGATGCCCGCCATGCGCTGCTATGCGTGCGTAGTGGCCGGTGGCTATCATCTCGCAGCCGAACTCACGCGCCGCATCAAGCAAAGCGCCCCACTTAATGTGGCTATTGCACAGCACGCAGGGGTTAGGCGTACGGCCGTGGGCGTACTCGTCGACAAAGTTACGGATCACGTGCTCGCGAAACGTATCGCGGAAATCCACAATGTGGTGCTCAAAGCCCATGCGCTCGGCGTTGTGCCTGGCCTCCATGATACTCTCGACGGAGCAACAGCCTTTCTCCTTAGCCAGGCACGACTCCTTCATCGAGTCAAACGTTCGGAAGGTGACGCCCACCAGGTCGCAGCCCTGCTCCTTGAGAAGCAACGCACTCACCGTGGAGTCTATTCCGCCGGACATAGCTATGAGCACTCGCTTGGACATAACAACAACCTTTGCGCCTGCAAAGGTACAAAAAAAATATCAAATATGCAAATTTTCGTTTACTTATTTTATTTTTCTTTGCTGAAATTTGGAAATACGAGAATTTTTTAGTACCTTTGCGCCAAATAATGTATTCATTTCGATGAATTGGTTTACAAATTTGTTTATCGGCACGGGGATTGCCCACTCGATCTTTGCTTTGTGCCTTGTTATCGGCTGCGGCATTTTTCTTAGCCACAAGCTGAAGTTTCGGGGTATCACGCTTGGCATCACGTGGATATTATTCTGCGGAATTGCTTTTTCGCATTTAGGCATGCGTCTTGACCCGATGGTGGAGGCTTTTGCCAAGGATCTGGGACTTATCTTGTTCGTATATTCCATTGGTTTACAAGTTGGCCCCGGATTTTTCTCCTCGTTCGGCAAACAGAGTCTGAGGATGAATCTGATGGCGGCCGCAATCGTGCTGCTGGGTTGCCTGACGGCCTATATCATCCACCTGTGTTCGGGTGTGGATATAGCGACGATGGCAGGCGTGCTGTCGGGTGCTGTGACGAACACTCCCGGCTTAGGTGCAGCCGAACAGGCGTACATGGATATCCGCGGTGTGAGCAACCCGAACATAGCCGCCGGCTACGCGATGGCCTATCCGCTGGGTGTGGTAGGAATCATACTGTCGCTGATGGCGTTCAAGTGGATCTTCCGCATGTCGCTTGACAAGGAGGAGGAGAAGGTGAACGCCACCCGAAAGCAGCAGGACGAGATAGAGCACATTGATATCCGCCTGACCAACCCGCAGGTGGATGGCATCCATCTGTCGGAGCTGTCGCAGTACTGCCAGGTGCACTTCATCGTATCGCGACTGGTTCATCCCAACGGCACGGATATGATCGCCGAGAGCAACAGTGTGCTGCACATGGGTGACACGATCCGTGTGGTGATCGACAAGCGCTACAAGAAGAGTATTATGCTGCTGGGTGAGCAGACCAAGCTCGACGACCAGTTGGCTGCCCCGCGTTCGCTCGTGTCGAGGCACATAATTGTCACCAAACCCGAGTTGAACGGCAAGCGCATAGGTGACCTGCACGTGCGCGAGACGTACCGTATATCTATAACGCGTATACGTCGCGCGGGTGTTGACCTGCTGGCTACCCACGACCTTATCCTGCAACTGGGCGACCGTCTGACCATCGTAGGTGAGGAGAACGTGATGCCCAAGCTGGAGCAGCTGTTCGGCAACTCGGCCAAGAAGCTCGACGCGCCCAACCTGATCTCGCTGTTCTTCGGTATCGTGCTGGGCATCGGCTTGGGAAGTATTCCGTTCAGCCTGCCCGGGCTGTCGCAGCCGTTCAAGTTAGGCTTGGCGGGCGGTACGCTGATTGTAGCAATACTGATTGCATACTTTGGTCCCAAATACAAGATTGTAACATTCACCACCACCAGCGCCAACCTGATGATCCGCGAGATAGGCATCAGTCTGTTCCTTGCGGCAGTCGGTTTAGGCGCAGGCAAGGAGTTCATCCCCACCCTAATGAACGGCGGCTACGTATGGATCGGCTACGGCGTGCTGATCACGCTTATCCCTCTGCTGACAGTGGGCATCATCTCACGCCTGTGGCTCAAGCTCGACTACTTCTCTCTGATGGGACTCATAGCCGGTTCGACCACTGACCCGCCGGCACTGGCGTACGCTACGGCACAAAGCTCGCAGAACGATAACGCGGCCGTCAGCTACTCAACCGTTTATCCGCTCACTATGTTCCTGCGCGTGCTGACGGCACAGATCATGATCATGGTGCTAGTATAGTAACACAACTGTTCATACGAAATACTCAAACGAAATGATAAAGACAGATTGGAAGAAACTACTGCCCGAGCTGATAATCCTCGGCATATTCATTGTTGCATCGGCTATCTACTTCTGGCCAGCCTTGCAGGGGAAGGTGATCTACGCGGGCGATAACATCAATGCGGAAGGTGCCGTGCATCAGAACTACACGTATTTCCAAGAGACGGGCGAAAGCAGTTACTGGACCAACGCGCAGTTCTCCGGCATGCCGGCGTACCAGATCGGCGGTTTTCGGTACAAGGCCACCCAGCTGTTGTTGCCGTTCTATCGTTTTCTGCATTGGGGAGCGAGCAATGTATATTTCCTGATGCTCTTCTACCTGATAGCATTCTACTGCCTGCTGCGCGCCTTTGCTATCGACAAGTGGATTAGCATGGCTGGCTCGTTTGCGATCTCGCTGTCCAGTTACTTTTTTGTTATTATAGCCGCATCGCACAACGGCAAATGCATCGCTATCACGTGGATGACCCTTGCCATGGTCGGCTTCCTGCTGACAATGCGGCACAAGTATGCACCGGGGGCTATACTGACCATGTTCTTCATCCCCTTCGGTATGTATATCCACCCGCAGATGGCGTATTATATCTGCATGCTGATCGGTGTGCTGTACGTTGCGGAGCTGTATATCCATCTTCGCGCCGGACAGTGGAAGGAGCTGCTGCTTGCCACCCTAATCTTCGGAGCTTCGTTTGCAGTGGGTACAGGTATCGGTGCTTCGGGGTTCTTTGCCAACAGCGAGTACGCCAACCAGACGATGCGCGGCGGGCACAGCGATCTGTCCAAAGAGTCGGACGAGATGAACAAGACCAAAGGTCTGGATCTGGACTACGCCACCGCCTGGAGTTACGGCAAGAGCGAATCATTCACCTTCCTGATCCCTAACTTCATGGGCGGCGCCAGCGGATATAACGTAGGCACTGAATCGGTTCTGTACGATGAGTTGGTCAAGGCGCGTGTGCCCAAATCCTCCGCCAAGCAGTTCTGCCAATCGGCTCCGACCTATTGGGGGGAGAAGATGTTCACCAGCGGCGCCGTGTATATGGGTGCGATCGTGTGTATGCTGTTTGTGCTGGGCTTGCTGATCGTGCCCGGGGCATACAAGTGGGCGCTACTGGCTGCCACGCTGTTCTCGCTCCTGCTGAGCTGGGGGCACAACTTGCAATGGTTCACGGAGCTGTTCTTCCAATACTTCCCGATGTACAACAAGTTCCGCGCCGTAGAGTCGATCCTTATCGTGGCTGAGATCACGGTGCCGCTGCTGGCTATGCTGGCTATCAAGCGGCTGACGGAGGCCACGGATGACGAGAGGAAACAGCTGCAGAAACCTCTGTTCATTGCCTCGGGCATCACAGCGGGCATCTGCCTGGTATTTGCACTGTTCGGCAGTTCGCTGCTGACGTTCACCAGTTCGTATGACGCCCAGTGGAAGTCGCAGGTGGGCAACGATATTTATCAGATGATCATCGACCAGCGCATAGCCATGATGACAGCTGATGCCTGGCGCTCGTTTGCCTTCATCGCCGTAGCCACGGCACTGGTGTGGTACTACCTGTACAAGCCCTTCAAGACCCTATATCTGGGGTTGGCATTGGCGGCGCTGATCATAGCCGATATGTGGACGGTTGACAAGCGTTTCTGCAACGACTCGTCGTTCGTATCACCCAAGGATCGCGAGCGCGCCTTCAAGATCCTGCCCTACGAGGAGCAGATCTTGCGCGACAAGGATTATTTCCGTGTATTCAACACCACAGGCAGCCCGTTCAACGAGGCGCGCACCAGTTATCGCCTGCACTCGGTAGGCGGCTACTCGGCAGCCAAGCTGCGCCGCTACCAGGACTTGATTGACGAGCACCTGAGCAAGATGAACATGAACGTGTATAACATGCTCAACACGCGCTACTTCATAGTAAAGGGAGGCAATGGTGAACAACTGGTGCAGCGTAACCCCGAAGCCATGGGCAACGCCTGGTTCGTGGATTCGATCATAGTGGTCAACAGCGCCAACGAGGAGTCCGAAGCCTTGCGCCGGCTCGACCTGCACCACGTGGCTGTCATGGATTCATCGTTCGCCCGCTACGCTTTGCCTGCCACAGCTGCTGACAGCACGGCGCAGGTCGAACTAACATCAGTCACCCCCAAGCGGCTCACGTACCAATCGCGCTCCGCAGTGGATAAGGTGCTGGTGTTCTCGGAGATATACTACCCCTTCGGCTGGCAAGCAACGGTCGACGGGCAAGCCACGGATATCTTCCGCGTGAACTATCTGCTCCGCGCCATACAGGTGCCGGCAGGCGAGCACAGCATACAGATGGTTTTTGAGCCGGAGAGCGTGCTCAAGGGCGACAGGATAGCCATTACATGCATCATTATCCTGCTGCTAACCATCATCGGAAGCATAGGATACTATATTTATAAAGGTACGCGCGAATGAAAAAGCAGATCAAGGTCAAGTTCGTTGATTTCTACGATAACTTCACGCCGGATACATTCTTCTTGTATCCGATGCTTGCCGAGCGCTACGAGCTTGTCCTGTCGGATACGCCGGACTATGTTTTTTACTCCGTATTCGGCTACGAGCACCTGAATTACCCCAACTCCGTGCTCATCTTCTGGACAGGCGAGAACCAATGTCCGGACTTCAACGAATGCGACTATGCGTTAGGGGTGGAATATATATCTTTCCTCGACCGATATCTTCGTTACCCGCACTACTTGGCATACAAGGAGTTTGCGCCGATGACCACCAAACATCAGCTTCAGGCAGATACACTTCAGCGCAAACCGCTGTTCTGCTCGTTTGTGTACTCCAACACCAACGCCTCCCCCTTCCGCAAGCAGTTCTTCGACTTGCTCTCAGCTTACCAGCCAATCAGTTCGGGAGGCAAGTACCTGAATAACATCGGCGGCAAGCCTGTGCCCAACAAACTGGCCTTTGAGCAGCAGGCCAAGTTCTCCATCGCCTTTGAAAACGCCTCGCACGCAGGCTACACCACGGAGAAACTGATTCAATCGTTTGCTGCACAAACCGTCCCCATATACTGGGGTGACCCCGAGGTAACAAAAACATTCAACCCGAAGAGTTTCATCAACTGCCCGGATTACCCCTCGCTGGAAGCGGTAGTTACAGAAGTCAAGCGACTCAACGAGGATGACGACGCCTATCTGGCCATGCTGCGCCAACCGGCACTGGTTAATCCGAAGGAGAAAGAGGACAAGGATGCTCAGCTCCGAGCATTCATATACAACATATTCGACCAGCCTCTATCCGAGGCCAAACGCTTTAGCAGGGATTATTGGAACGCGCTCATCCGCTCCAAGCGGAAGATGCAGATACGTGCTTTCAACCATAGCCTGAGGGGACTGGCGGGCAACTTCTACCGCAAACATATTTACCCGCTCACGCGCAAGAGCACGTTGGGATGGAAAGTCACATCGCTGCTGATGCGGATATTCAACCGAGCATAAACTGCTTGAACGTCTCGCTAATTGAGTCCAGCGAGTACTTTTCCAGATAAACTTGGCGGCTATACTTGTTCCACCGCGGACGAGGATGAGCCGCCAGTTCGTTGATAGCAGCTATGAACTCCTCGGCTGTGTTGCACAGTGCACCCACCTGCCGGTAATCAACCTCGTATCCCTCGAAGGTCTCGTTGGTACCGATTATATTCTTGCCGTACATCAGGCACTCGCAGGTCTTGACTTTCATTCCGCTACCCGCGAAGATAGGCAGCACCATCAGATCAGCCTCTTGCAGGTAAGGCTCCAGCGACGGCGCATCAGATATCACCTCAATGTCCTTCAACAGGTCAGGATAATCCTTCTTGAGCTGCGCCATGTTCTTGCCCACGATCTTGTACTCCACGTTCACCTTGGGCAGTACGTTCCTAACGAACCATATTATGCCATCATTGTTCGGCGCGAAGTACGCCCCCATCGACAGGCATTTCAGCCGTTCTGCAGTCATCGTCGTGGTGTCGGCCTGCGGCTTGCGATCTTCAAGCGACACAGGCAACACCAGCTCCACGTCGCGTCCGTACAAGGTGTGCAGCACGCGTGCATCGCGCTCGTTGAGTGCCACCACCCGGTCGGCATAATCCATGCACCACTGCTCGTTCCGCTCCACGCAGCGCAGCACAATCCGCCTGCCGGGCAGCCACTTGGGCAGTTTGGCGTCATCAAAGTACACCAACTCCACGTTATGGAAATGCACATAGATCTTCCCGGGGTAGTTCGTCTCGCTGAGCCGCTTGGCAATGATGCCGAATATGCTGCGGTCGATCCACACCGCGTCGTACTGCTGCGCCAGAGCAACTATCTGCTCCACCCTGTGCGGTGACAGGCCATAGTAATAACCTGCCGGGAAGAACAGCAGGGCACGCAGGTAATTCAACAGGGACTTGCCGGCATACTCGTCGTGGATATAATACGAATCCACGCCCTGCTCGCCATACGCGGACTGGCAGAGCTTGAAGGTCTTCAAACTGCCTTGTCCACCGCCCTCAAGAATCCCTTTCGAGCGCTTGTACCAGATGAATAGTATTTTCTTTGTATCACTCATTGTTGCTCAGTAACTCCAACATCCGCTTCACGCGGATGAGGAAGGTGTGTTTGGCTATGATCACTTCGTACGCGCGCTTGGCGTCGGCTGATGTATCATGCGCCAGCGCATAGTCGATAAGCTGGTATAGCTGCTGTTCGTTTTCGTAGATGCCTATCTCTCCGTTGGCAAACACGGAACGGATGAACGGGTTGGCGTCACAGATCTGGTACGCCCCCGCACCACTGGCTTCAAAGAAGCGCTGGTTAGCACCGTTGAAGGTCTGCTTATGATGGATATTGAGGGCGATCTTTGTGCGCGCATACAGGTCATTCACCTCTTTGGGAGGTATGTTCCGGTTCAGGAAGATCTGCCTGTGCCGGCGGAGCAGCCAGGTCAGCGGGTTCTTGAAGTAGGGCTTGTACTCGCCGTAGATCTGTATGCGCAACTCAGGATAATGCTCCACCAATCGCTCGAGCATCTGCACGCGCTTGGCGCTGGTGTAGATCGTGCCGACGAACAAGATATCGATATCTTTCTCCCGCTCTTGCGGATAATACACGCTCGTGTCGCAAGCCAATGGCAAGAAGTACGCTTTCTTTCCCTGCCCGGCAAAGTACTCAACATCCGTCTCCTCAAAGCAGCAGAAAAGATCCACGTGGTCGAAGTGCTTCTCACAGACGGCTCTATCCATGCGCTGCACACTGTCGTACGCCCATATGATCACTTTGGCACCTTGCCGGCGGAAGTAATCCAGAGTCTCGTCCTTGAGGATCGTGCCATTGTAACTGAACACGATATCGGGCTTATACTCATCGAACACCTGCTCGATGTACAGCTTGTACTTCTGCCGGCTCTTCTCACGCAGGCGCTCCTTGTTGATGGCAAGTTTGTGCCGCCAACGCAGCAAGCCACGGAAGGGATGTATGGGCTCGTCGTACGTCTCAATACGCACCCGGTAGCCCAATTGCTCAAATGCCCGTCCTACGCTCTCCTGATAGCCGAAGAACGGCGAAGATATAATCAGTACCTTAGGCATTTCTGAGGATTTGTCGGATCTTTGTATTGTCGCCGTATGTGCAGGGCGAATCGTACGGTCGGTCGGGGAACGCGCCGTAGTTAAGCCGGATATCCAAGTTGTGTTCCCGGATGAATTCCGTCACTTTCTCCCCCAGCGACTTGGGCTGACCGGTGCAGCAGTTGATGATGCCAACGACCTCGTCCTGCACGATCGCCGCCACTATCTGCCTGACCAACTCATCCACGTGCATAAAGTCGTATTCGTTCTTGCCAGAAGTGAAGGGGAACGTTTTCTCGCCGCGCTCCGCCGCCTCCAGCAGCTTGGTGAAGATGGAGTGATTACGCATGTCATCGCCGTAGATATAGTAGCCTCTGAGCCACTGCAGCCGGCAGTCGTTCTGCTTGCAATAGAGCATCAGGCTCTGGCGCAGAGCGTTCTTGGCTATGGCGTAGAGCGACTGCGGGTTGCAGGGTGTGTTCTCGTCAATTCTGCCCACATGGTAGCCCACCTCGTGCATCGTACCCATCACGGCCAAGCGCTTGAGGCCGTGGCTGATCAGATTGGTCAGGAAGGCGTAGTGCAGACTCAGATCATGCATCTGCGTGGGCGAGTTGTGCACAAAGCCGTTACGCCACGCCAGGTGCAGACATACATCGGGTTTGCCCAACAGGCTGTATGCATCGTCCGCCTCCGAGCAATCGAACACATTGTATTGGATGATCTGCGCCTTCGGATTGATGTGACCGGTCTGTACGTCGCACGCCACCACCTCATGGCCGCGGTTCAGCAGTTGCTCCACCACATGGCTGCCAATGTAGCCGTTAGCGCCTGTAACTAATATTTTCATATATCGCTTATTTATCGTCTGTTTGTTGCCACTGCTGTGTGACAGGGTTGTAGCGCTTGATCACGCGTGCCGGACAGCCTACCGCCACCGAGTAGTCGGGTACATCACGGGTCACCACCGCATTGGCACCTATCACGCAATGCTTGCCGATGGAGGCACCCATCACGCACACGTTCTCCCCCAGCCAGCTTCCCTCGCCTATGCGCACCGGCCGGAGCTGTCGGATCGGCTGGTCTTTCACCGGCTGATGGATATCCGCGTAGCCGTGCTGGTTGTCGGATATATACACATGGTCGGCAGTCAGCACAGCCTGTTCAAGGACGATCTCACGCGTGGCGTAAATATGATTGAAGTGCCCAATGGAGCACCGGTTGCCTATCTCCAGATTAGGCTGCTCGCTGCCCGTCAGCGGCATTGCTGCCAACCAGCTGCCCTCGCCTACCACCACACGGTCGCCGATGGATATATTTTTCGTCCCGTCCAACTGCAGCGGACGAATGATCAGGCTACGACGCCCGTAGTGGCGGAACGTGAATCGGTACCATATTAGTGCCCTACACTTGGCTGCTATTTTACTGCAAAGACCCATTGATAAGTTGATTATAGTTGTTTAGTCCGTATCCCACCACACTCTTCAGCACCTGTTCAGCCTCTGCTGACAGAACATGGGCGGGCGTTTGTCTGGCAGCTTGCAAGAGTTCGGCTAGCTGCCCAGCGTTGCAGAACCGGTCATCCAACCCTTCGAAATCTATATTCTCGTTGTTGCCCCATCTGTAGGGTTTCAAGCCGGCAATCATACACTCATAATAGGATGATGTATTATGCGTGATGGCGAAATCATACTTGCCCGAGGCAAACAGCGATGTGATGGTTGCTGACTTATCCAGCAGAGTAATATGCTCTATTTTCCCCCACACCTCATCCTCGTATATCTTGGATAACGGATGGGGCTTAAGCGCCATCGTTATATTCAACTGCCCGGCTACCTTATCCGCCTCCAGCAACAGCTGTCTGAGTTCGGCATCATACATCCACACGCCCCCCAGGATCAAGCATGAGTGGAATGTATTTCTGATTGCTATCGGATGGTACAGGTACTTGGGATTACCAGCCACCTTGATTCTATCCGGCTTGACATCAAAATCGCGAATCAGATCTTGTCGCTGACTCTCGCCAAAGGTCAGTACATAGTCGGTCAGAATATTCTCTCCATTTACTACATCGTTGGCTATAACCTGCTTGTATCGTCCGAACACTCCGTGGAGCGTATAGAATGTTGTTACCCCTTTTCGGCGGAAGAACAGGACTAACAGTGCCTCGTAATAGATGGTTGCACATGAGGGTATCAGTCTTTTGCCCCGCAGATCATCGTCGCGGAAGCATTCTTCCAGTTCATCAATGACACATGAGTAGCCCGCCATCTTGGCGGCAATATAGGCTTTGTTCTTCATCGACAGTGGCAGCCGACTCACCTGCCTGATAAATCGCAGCCAACGTCTCACGCACTTGTATGGTGTGTAGTAGTAGCTCAGTACCACCTGCGTGCTATCCTCCACCGAGGCGACCATCGCATTGGACAGTGCTAAATGGTCCCGCCGTTTGGGGAAAGCGAAGGTGAACACATTTCGGCTCCGGGCAAATGCCTCTTTGAGCGGAGCAAGCACTATACGTTGAAGCAACGCACACATCATGTGGTAATAGCTGATTGTACTGCCCACCACCATCGTATCAATCAGATCGATAGCGCAAGCCTCAACCAGATTGATACCTTTATACTCCACCCGCCATTGGCGCTTGAGTTCACGGTAGCGGCGGTATTGAGCATAATTGCTTGTATGTGCAAAGCTATTGTTCATTCCCTTAACAGGCTGTTGATCTGCTCCTGCAACTCGTCAGAGAGCACAGGAGCTATCTTGCCTGTCTCCCATTTGATCTTCGGGATGAGCAGTGTATCCTCGGGCATCCGGATGTTGATCAGGCAGGGCGCATCATCGTTCAGCCATCCGGTGTAGTTGTCCAGCTGCTCGTAGGCTTCAATCGTAGCCGCCTTGATACCATAAGCTTTAGCCACCTGCTCAAAGTCCGGCACCGTGTATCCGCTGGCAGCCGTGGTCTGCGCATAGCGACCACCGTATGAGCCGGTCTGTATCTCCGATATTTTGCCTAAAGCCCGGTTGTTGAGCACGAGGATCTTGATGGGCAACTGCTCACGCACTAGGGTCTCCAGTTCCTGGATATTCATCTGCAATCCGCCATCACCAGTCAGGCAGTACACTACTCCGTTGCCGGCAGATATCGATGCACCTATCGCGTATGGCAATCCGCACCCCATCGAGCCGTAACCTCCTCCGATAAGTATGCGCCCTTGCTCACCCTTCAAGTGCAAGGACTGCGCCGCCCAGCACTGATGCTGCCCCACATCCACCGCCACCAACGCATTCACCGGCAGCAGCGATGATATCTTATCTACCACCTGATTGCCCAGCACACTATCGTAGGCAGCCAGCAAGTGCTTGGCTTCATGGCAACGACGGTGCCACCCGGTGTACTGCGGAATCGGTTCGTGCAGCAACTGCTGCATAAACTCGCGGGCATCCATCAGGTAATCCTGCTCATCGTCCTTAACCACACGACTGAGTTCATTGGCATCGATATCCACGCGGATAAGGTGCGCTTTGGGCGCAAACCGCTCGCGTATGTGACCTATCTGCCGCAACCCCAGCCGTGCGCCCACCGAGATCACCAGATCGCACTCCTCCACAATCATGTTCGCCACACGATTGCCGTAGGTGCCAATAAAGCCTATACGCACATCGTCCTGCGCCAGGTCAACCGCGTTCATCGTGGTCAGTACAGGCATCAGCGTCTTCTTGGCAAACTGATACACCAACTCCGATGCACCCGCTGCTCGAACTCCGTTACCGACCAGTAATATCGGTTTTTTGTATGTTAAAGGGAAAATCAATTAAAACTCCTCCTTTCCTACCAATTGTTGCTAACTTATATGCTCGTGACACGATCTCCGGAAACTCCTCTGCGCTGTTGGGCGTGACGGATAACTTAGTTATATGGCGCGTCATCGATACTATATCCATTTCCTGAAAGCCATTCTGACGCACACCGGAAAATCCCTTCATCTCATTGGTCGGCACATTGCCGCAAATCCCCATCACCGGCACGCCGTCGAACCATGCGTCAGCCAATCCGCCCAAAGCATTAACCGCACCGGGTGCAGAAGTTGTGAAATAGACGCCCAGCTTGCCGCTGGTGCGAGCGTACCCGTTCGCGGCAAAAGAGCAGCCCTGCTCGTTGTAGCACACATGTACGCGTATCTCGTCCTTACGGGCATACAACGCATCCATAAAGGGTACAATGTAACCGCCTGCGTAGCCGAATACATCCGTCACGCCATGCTTAATGAGAAAATCAACCAAATATTCCGAACAATTCATGGCTGTCAACTATTTGTTTTTATACTCCTCGAACTTCGCATCCAACTGCGTGAAGTCGGTCTTCGAATAGCCTGCTCCGTAGCGGGTGCGCTGCTGGGGGCTAAGCATCTCTATCACGTTGTATACATCGGTAATGGTGCTGTCGGTCGTCGCGTTCAGGTGGTTCACGTTATCCACATGCGAGTGCTTCGTTCCGCAGATGAACATCGGCAGGTCGTAGCCCCAATTAATGCGCTCCATCACCGGCACGATGTATCGGTCGATTGTCTCCAGCAGTACGGGGATATTATAGTTTGTACCGCAGTGTTTATTCAGGTAATCCGCCAGCAGTTCCGTCTTGGCGTTGCCTGCCCCGCGCCCGAGGCCGAACAACGAACCGTCGATGCAAATCTCCCTACCCGTTTCAGCGGACAACTCGACCATCCGCTCCGCCAATGCACACGACAGTCCCAGGTTGTCATGCGAGTGCAGACCAACCATTATATCCTTGTCCAGCAGCTCATCAAACTGGCGGAAGATAGTAACCAAATCAGTCATGTACATCGCGCCGAACGTATCCACTATGGAGAACACGGCCGGCTTAACTTTGTTCACTTTCTCGATTAGCGCAGCGCGCTCCTCCATTGTATAACTAATACTATCCATCGGGTTGAACTGCACGTGGTAGCCCTTATCCATAGCCGCTCGGCAGAAACGCAACGAATCCTCGATCTCGTGCTTGGCAAACGAGATGCGCAACCAGCGGAACGACCGGCCGTCGCATGCGTCCAGTTCTTCAGGCGTGTAACGACTGTTGTCGCAGAAGCCTAGATACGTTGTCTGCTTTGCATCCGCCGGCAGATACTTGATCACATCCTTCGAGTTGTGATACACGATTGTCTCGCCACTGACCTTGCTCTGCAAGAATCCCGTCTCGAGGTAGTCTATACCCGCATCCACCAAGCCTTGGATGATGCCTCTCACAAAATCCGGATCAGAGTTCTTGTCAAACAAGTAGCCTCCGTCGCGAATCGTGCAATCCACTATGTGTACTTTTGCTTTCATTGCTTACTTTTTCTCCTGCATTTGTTTGTACAGCGCCTGAGCTAGCGACATCTCATACTCCGTATCTATATCTATGCTCTCAGCGCCATCCACCTCCACCAGGCAAGGTTTGATGCCCACGCGCCTATGGTAGGTCTCAAATACCTCCTTGCTGAAAACAAACGCGCCCGATGTCTCCATGTATATCGGCTCCAAATCCTGGGTGCGGGGGAAGTGATCGGGGTCGAAGTTGATTGGCTTGCCCTGGCTCCACAGGAAGGTCTGTATCTTTTCCACCAGAAACGACGAGTCATACGTATCGTTATCCACCACACTGGCTATGCATCTGTCAATGCTCTCCGGCTTGGTGAACGGTGCGGTGGCGTGCGACACAACGTAGTAGTCGGCATCCACCTGCTTCATGAACTCGCGTATAATGTCGTTGCAGTTGCACGTGTTGCCGTCCAGGTACTCCGGACGCTTCAGGAACGTCACACCATCAATCAGGTACTCCTTTATGCGCTCGCTACTGCAATACACATACACCTCATCTACGCGCTTGCTCTTAACCAGCGCCTCCAATATAAACTGCACCAACGGCTTGCCGTCACTCAGCGGCCGCAGGTTCTTCTCTTTCACCCGTTCGCTATTCAGCTTAATGGGCACCATCGCTACTATTTTCATATCACTTTCTGCTTTCGACAAATCACTCACCACACCAGCAACCCGTACTGACAGAGGAACTCCTTCGGCGGGAACTCCACCTTCACTCCTATGGCTTCCAGGGTCTTCACCACATTACAGCCCGTGGCGTCCCATGGCAGACGTGCCTCCGTGGGATGAGCGCAGCCCTCACGCGGACAGCCGTCCTCACATAACTGGCAGTTGCAACCTATGAACGCCTCCGCCATCGGATGGTTGCGACTGAACAGCTCACGCTCCAGATCGAGCATCGCACGGTGCAATCGGTTCGCCACCGCTCGGAACTCCTGGTTTTCGACTTCCGACATTCGACTTTTGACTCTCATCCTCATTCCCACTACCGCCGCGTGGCTGTACTCGCCAAGTATGCAGCGGTAATCCAGCTGCGGCAACTTACCCGGACAAGTCCACTTCACGCCGTAGTTCGGGCAGTGCAAGCACTTGAGCCGCACGCGTTCCTCAAACACGAACTGCTCGGGCCTGATTGGAATAATCTCCAGCTCAGGGTACCGGCTCATGGCGATGGTTTTCAGTTCATCTATCTCCATCATTCAGCGCAGCACATTTTCTGCGCGGCTGCAAAGGTACAAAAAAAATATGACATTTGCAAATGTTTTTTCAAAAAAAACATGTCAGGGGGAATAATTCTGCCGAATTGCTTGAAAATGTCAGAAAAACAACGGCACGGAAAGAGCTAAAAAAATGCTTTTGCCCCGATGTTCCCCCGTGTTTGATCCGATACTCCCCCGACTTACCCTCGGTGAAGTCACACAAAAATATAGAAAAACAGGAAAAAACGATAAAAAACTTGCAATTGTCAAAAAAAAATCGTACCTTTGCAGCCGAATTGAGCAAAACGCAAAAACGACAATGACAACAAGTACTGATAGAGCGATAGAGCTCATGGCGCCGGTGGGTAGTTATGAGAGTCTGGCGGCGGCGATCAAGGCGGGCGCAGGGAGCGTGTATTTCGGGATAGAGCACCTGAACATGCGTGCGCGTTCGGCAGCGAACTTCACGACCGATGATCTGCACCGGATAGTGAGCATCTGCCGCGAGGCAGGTGTGAAGAGCTACCTGACGGTGAACACGGTGATCTACCCCGACGATCTGCCGCTGATGCAGACGATCGTTGACCACGCCAAGCAGGCCGGTGTGGATGCGATCATAGCGTCGGACATAGCCGTGATGCAATACGCTTGTAGTCAGGACGTTGAGGTGCACCTGTCCACGCAGCTGAATATAGCCAACACCGAGGCGCTGAAGTTCTACGCACAGTTCGCCGATGTGGTGGTGCTGGCGCGCGAGCTGAACCTCACGCAAGTGGCTGCTATTCACCGAGATATACTGGAGCAAGACATCCGCGGCAGACACGGGCAACCGATCCGGATAGAGATGTTCTGCCACGGTGCGTTATGCATGGCGGTGAGCGGCAAGTGCTACCTGTCACTACACAACATGAACAGCTCTGCCAACCGCGGTGCATGTGCGCAGATCTGCCGCCGGGGGTACGTAGTGAAGGACAAATCATCCGACCTGGAGCTGGAGGTTGATAATGAGTACATTATGTCGCCCAAGGACTTGAAGACGATACACTTCCTGGGTCAGATGCTCGATGCCGGCGTGAGCGTGCTGAAGATCGAGGGACGAGCTCGCGGCGCCGAATACGTGAGCACTGTGGTGAGCTGCTACCGGGAGGCGGTGGAGGCATGGAAGAACGGTGAATGGAAGAACGGTGAATGGATGAACGGAAGAGTAGCTGAGTGGGACGAACGGCTATCGAGGGTGTTCAACCGAGGTTTCTGGGACGGGTATTACCTCGGTCAGCGGCTGGGCGAGTGGACAAACAGCTACGGCAGCAAGGCGACGAAGAAAAAAGTGTATGCCGGCAAGTGCACAAACTACTTCAAGAACATCGAGGTGGCAGAGTTCCTGCTGGAAGCCGTACCCGAACTGCACGAGGGCGACGAACTGCTGGTGACCGGACACACAACAGGCGCATATGAGACCAGAGCCCACGACCTGCGCACCGACAAACCGGTGAGCACAGTCAAGCAAGGAGAGCTGTTTGCCATGCATACAACCGAAACGCTGCATAGAGGAGACAAACTCTTTTTGATAATTGACAATTGACGATCGACAATTTATGATTGACAATTGACAACTAAAAGAGATAAAAAGTACAATATTTGCCGATTTTCTTAAAATAAAGCTCCAATATTTGGAATATTTAGAAAAATTATGTAACTTTGCGCGTTTTTATGCGTATTACTAAACCGACAGGAATTTTATCACAAAATGGCAGGAATATTATCCGGTAAACGGGGCATCATTTTCGGTGCGGTTGATGAGCGTTCACTGGCGTGGCACGTAGCTCTGCGATGTGCAGAGGAAGGTGCATCGCTGGTATTGACGAACACCTCAGCCGCTATTCAGTTAGGGACGATAAGCGAACTGGCCGGAGCCAAAGGCTGGGAACTGATTGCGTGCGACGCAACCAATGTGGATGACTTGCGGGCGTTTTTATCGCGCGCGCAAGAGATACTGGGCGGGAAGATCGACTTCGTGCTGCACGCCGTAGCGCAGAGTACGAACCTGCGCCGGCATAAGAAATACGAGCAGGCGAGTTACAACTACTTCCAGCAGACAATCGATATATCGGCACTCAGTCTGCACAAGCTGCTGAGCGTAGCGCTGGAGACCGACGCCATAGCTGAGCACGGCAGCGTGGTGGCACTATCATACATCGCCTCGGAGCGGTACTTCTACGGCTACAACGACATGGCTGATGCCAAGGCAATGCTGGAGTCGATAGCACGCCAGATGGGTGCGCTGTACGGCCGCAAACGCGGTGTGAGGGTGAACATTGTCAGCCAGTCGCCCACCCCCACCCGAGCCGGCGGTGGTTGGAAAGAGATCGAGTTCTTCTACCGCTACAGCGACCACCTGTCGCCGCTGGGTAACGCCAATGCGGACGACTGTGCAGGCGTGTGCGTGGCGCTATTCAGCGACCTTATGCAACGTGTTACGATGCAAACCATCTACAGCGACGGAGGATTCGCACACACCATCCTCACGCCCGAACTGGTGGATGACTATAGGAGGATTGAACGAGTGAACGAATGAACGAATGAAAATAGATTTACAACTGGTACACAACATCCTATTCAAAGATGGACGTTTAGAGTGGGACGAGCAGACCAAACAAGGAATCAAGGATTGTTATGATTTTCTGGCTCTGTTCTCACACGACAAGATCATTTACGGCATCAACACGGGTTTTGGGCCTATGGCTCAGTGGCGCGTGAGTGATGACCATCTGCGTGACCTGCAATACAACATTATCCGCTCGCACTCGACGGGTGCGGGCGAGCCGTTGAGCGATTTTTTTGTACGCGCGAGCATGCTCGCCCGCGTAGGCTCGATGGCGCAGTGCAAAAGCGGTGTGCATCCTGAGTTGGTAGCTCTGCTCACGGAGTTCATCAACCGCGGCATCTACCCGTTCATCCCCAAGCACGGCAGTGTGGGTGCGAGCGGCGACCTGGTGCAACTGGCTCACATGGCGCTCTGCCTTATCGGTGAGGGCAAGGTGCACTACAATGGCGAGTGGCGAGCGACACGAGAGGTGATGGATGAGTGCGGACTCAAGCCGATAGATATTCATATTCGCGAGGGTTTGAGCTGCACCAACGGCACGAGCGTGATGACCGGCATCAGCGCCGTTAACCAACTGCACGCGGAGAACCTGCTGCACCTGGCCACCATAGCCGCTGTGTGGATGAACGAGATAGCCGGCAGCTACGACGACCTGATGGCTGCACCGCTCAACGAGTGCCGCCGTCACGATGGACAGATCCGCATTGCCGCCCGGATGCGCGAGATGAGTCAAGGCAGCAAGCGTCTGCAAAAACGAGAGAACATCCTATATTCAATCGAAAGTCAAAAGTCGAAAGTCGAAAGCATAGAGGTGAACGGCGTATTCAAGGATAAAGTGCAGGCGTACTACTCGCTGCGCTGCGCGCCGCAGATCTTAGGCCCGATAGCCGACACACTGCGCTACAGCCGGCAGGTGATTGAGGAAGAGCTCAACGCCGCCAGCGACAACCCTATCGTTGACCCCGTGACACAGAACGTTTATCACGGCGGCAACTTCCACGGTGACTACATCTCCCTGGAGGCGGACAAGATAAAGATAGCCATGGTTCGTCTGGCTATGGTCAGCGAGCGCCAGCTCAACTACCTCTGTCACGACCGCATTAACGGCATTCTGCCTCCGTTCTTGAACATGGGTACGTTGGGACTGAACTACGGCATACAAGCCTGCCAGTTCACCGCCACGAGCACCACCGCCGAGTGCCAGACACTGGCGATGCCTAACTATGTGCACTCGATCCCTAACAACAACGACAACCAGGATATCGTGTCCATGGGCACGAACAGCGCCGAGCTGTGCGCACAGGTGATTGACAACTGCTACCAGGTACTCTCCGTCCTGTTCCTCGCCATGGCACAGGCTGTTGACTGCCTGAAGATCAAGGACGAGCTGGCACCCGCCACACGACAGATGTACGACGCTATTCGCCAACTGACGCCGACCATTGTGGAGGATACGCCGTTCTACGAAGATTTGGCGAAGATTGAATCGTTCCTACGGGACGTTAAAGAGTTAAAGAGTTAAGATGGTTATTATTGCATAAAAACGTTAAATTGCAAGTTATGAGTTATGCACTTGTTACCGGTGGTAGTAGAGGAATAGGTCGCGCTATAGCTGAGCGCCTGGCAAAAGACGGCTACACCGTGATCATCAACTATAAGAGTAATCAGCAATCAGCAATCAGTTGTCAGACGGCAATTGAGCAGGCCGGCGGCAAGGCTGAGCTGCTGCCATTTGATGTAGCGGACAGCCGGTCAATCGAGAGCGCGCTGAGCAAGTGGGAGGCAAGCCATGAGGGCGAGCACATAAGTGTGCTGGTGAACAACGCAGGTATCCGCCGCGACGGGCTGATGGTGTTCATGACCGAGGATGACTGGCACGACGTGATGCGTACCACTACCGAGGGGTTCTACTACATCACCCACCACGTGCTGAGCAGCATGCTGCGTGCACGCAAGGGACGGATAGTGAACATCACATCTATCTCCGGCGTGAGCGGCCTGCCCGGACAAGTGAACTACTCCGCCGCCAAAGCAGCGCTGATAGGCGCCACCAAAGCGCTGAGCAAGGAGGTAGCAGCACGTAAGGTAACTGTCAACGCCATAGCCCCCGGGTTCATAGCCACCGATATGACGGCTGACCTGGATGAGGCTGAGTTGAAGAAAACGATCCCCGCCGGACGCTTCGGGCAACCCGAAGAGGTAGCTGCACTGGTAAGCTTCCTGTGCTCGGACGAGGCAGCATATATCACGGGGCAGGTAATCAACATAGCAGGAGGATTGGGATGAAAAGAGTAGTAGTTACCGGAATAGGTATTTGGTCGTGCATTGGTCGCGACCAACATGAGGTGACTCAATCGTTACGCGAGGGTTGTAGCGGCATTGGCTACGACGAGGCGCGCAGGGAGTACGGTTTTCGTAGTCCGCTGACGGGAGTGGTGGAAACGCCCGATCTGAAGAACCTGCTGCACAGGCGTCTGCGCGTCGGTCTGTCGCAGGAAGCTATGTACGCGTACATGGCCAGTCGCGAAGCATTTGAACAGGCAGGCATTGATGAGCAGTACTTGCTCGAGCATGAGGTAGGTGTGTTGTTCGGTAATGACAGTACTGCCCTACCCACCGTGGAGATGCATGAGGCGATGCTCGCCAAGCACGATACAGCGCTGCTGGGCAGCGGACTGATTTTCCAGTCGATGAACTCGACGGTGAACATGAACCTGAGTACGATCTTCCACCTGCGTGGCATCAACTTTTCGGTGAGCGCAGCCTGTGCCAGCGGCAGTCACTCGATTGGTATAGGCGCGATGTTCATTCGCCAAGGGCTGCAGCAGATGGTGCTGGTAGGCGGCGCACAGGAGGTTAACCCCTACGCCATGGCGGCGTTTGACGCACTGGGCACGTTCAGCTCACGCGTGTCCGACCCCGCGCGTGCCAGCCGGCCGTTCGATACCGACAGGGACGGACTCGTTCCCAGCGGCGGCGCAGCAGCACTAGTGCTGGAGGATTATGACCACGCCATGGCGCGCGGCGCAACAATCCTGGCAGAGGTGTGCGGCTACGGTTTCTCGAGCAACGGCGGCGGCATTTCGCAGCCCAGCAGCGAGGGCTCGCTCATTGCCATGCAACGTGCACTGGATGATGCCCAGATGACAGCCGACGAGATCGACTACGTGAACGCCCACGCCACCTCCACCAAGCAAGGAGACCAGGAGGAAGCCATCGCGCTGACCCACCTATTCGGCGGCAAACGAGCCTGGGTGAGCAGCACCAAGTCGATGACCGGCCATGAGTGCTGGATGGCAGGTGCCAGCGAGGCTGTCTATTCAATCCTGATGATGCAACACAGCTTTGTAGCGCCGAACATCAACCTGGAGCACATTGACCCTGCAGCCGCCACGCTGCGCATGGCAACAGAAACCATAGATACACCCGTGCACACTGTGCTGAGCAATAGCTTCGGGTTCGGCGGAACGAACAGCGCCATTGTGCTGCGCACAGTATAGAGTTTAGCGTTGTTGAGAATTTAGAATTATGCAGTTATTCGAAAATTTACGCAAGGTATTCAGCCGCGAGCCGTACAATGCTCAGCAGGCACAAGAGATGGCGCATCTGTACTCCTGGGGGGCAGTAATCTTCCAGGTGTGCCGGTTGATAATCAAGTACGGTATATTAGAGCTACTCAGCGAGCACCGCGAGGGTTTGACTCAGGCCGAGATAGCCCAAGCGACAGGCTTGAGCGACTACGCCGCCAAGTGCCTGCTGGAGGCGTCGCTGACCACGCACATCGTACTGATCAACCCAGAGACGGACAAGTACACGCTGGCCAAGACAGGTTGGTTCCTGCTACGCGACCAGATGATCCGCGCGGATATAGACTTCAACCACGACGTTAACTACGAGGGGTGGTTCCATTTGGATAAAGCCCTGGAGGAAGGTTATCCGGCAGGACTGAAGCATTTCGGCGACTGGCCGACGATTTACGAGGCGCTGAGCAGTCTGCCGCCCAAGGTGCAGCAGTCGTGGTTCGGATTTGACCACTATTACTCCGACCACTCCTTCGACGAGGCGCTGGAGATCATCCGTGCCAACAAGACCCGTCACCTGCTGGATGTAGGCGGCAACACCGGACGCTTTGCTATGCGCTGCGTGGAGAGCGACCCGACTATTGAGGTGACGATCTGCGACCTGCCACAACAGATCGGGCTGATGCGTGAGGCCACAGCCGGCAAACCCGGCGCAGAGCGTATTCACGGCGTAGGGATGAACATCCTGGACGAGCAGAACGCCTTCCCCACGGACAAACACTACGACGTGATCTGGATGTCACAGTTCCTGGACTGCTTTAGCGAGCAGCAGATCATATCTATCCTGCGTCGCGCAGCACGAATCATGGATGCCGACAGCCATATATATATCATGGAGACCCTGTGGGACAGACAGGACTACGTACCTGCCGCCATGAGTCTGACCATGACCAGTCTGTACTTCACCGCACTGGCCAACGGCAACAGTAAGATGTACAACACCGACGATCTGACCCGCTTCATCCGCGAGGCCGGACTGCAGGTAGAGTCGGTCCATGACCGCATAGGCAACGGCGGACACTCGATCATCGTGTGCAAACGATGATTTGTGATTTGAAAATTAAACAACCTATATATGACAAAACAAGAGATTATTGACAAAGTGAATGCCCTCCTAGTGGAGGAGTTTGAGATTGAAGAGGAGCTGCTTACGCCCGAGGCGCAGCTCAAACAAGATTTGGAGATCGATTCGCTCGATTTCGTTGACATCGTCGTACTTATCGACCGTGAGTTCGGTTTCAAGCCTCAAGCCGCCGAACTGAAGACGGTTAAGACCCTGGGCGCGTTCTACGATTACATTGAGGCTCACATCTAATTGCTAACGATGGCACAGGCTTGGAGCGGACAGACAGGAGGCACCCACCGGATGCAACGCGCATTGGTAGGGATCATCCAGCGCACAGACATACGTGTGGCGTACACGCTGATGCACCTGTGGCTGATGTGGTACATCCTTATCCGCCGCACCGAGCGCCACGGCGCCTATCTGTACCACCGCCGTCGCGGGCGCAACCGGCTGCAAGCCGCACTGGATATCTACCGCTCGTTCTATCACTTCGGCCGCGTGATCATCGATCGCTTTGCCGTGTACGGCGGGCATCGGTTTGACATAGTTGTGGACAATCAAGAGCGCTACTACGACAAGATGAACGGCAAGCAGGGATTTGTGCTGCTGTTCTCGCACGTAGGTAACAGCGAGATGGCCGCATACTCGATGGCTACCCCCAACAAGCAGATGCACATTCTTGCCTACGGCGGCGAGTCGCCTATCGTGATGGCTGAACGTGCCAAAGCGCTGGCCAAGAACAACATTAGCATGATCGTGGTCACCCCGGGCGAGATGGGACACATATTCAAGATCAACGAAGCCATCCAGCGGGGCGAGGTGCTGGCAGTAGCCGGTGACCGACGCATGGGCGACAAGAGCATTGCTTGTACCATTCTGGGTGCACAGGCTCCACTGCCCGCCGGCGTTTTCCAGCTCTGCGCTACGCTCAAGTGTCCAATCGTGCTTCCGTTCGTATTCAAGGAAAGCGGCAACCGCTACCACATTTACACCGAGGAGCTGCAGGTCAACACCACCCTTCCCCGCGCACAGCGAGCTGCCGACCTGGCGCAACAGTTCGCAACACGCATGGAGCAGAGGGCATTGGAGCATCCGTACGAGTGGTTTAACTTCTTTGATTTCTGGAATCAGTAGTTTTGAGTTTAAAGAAGTTGAAAAAGTTGGAAGAATGAAGGTTGAACGGAACATAGAAGCTTATATCCCGCAGCGGGCACCATTCGTGTTTATCGACACGCTCGTAGAAGTGGACGGCGAGCACGCGGTGACACAGTTCACCGTACCGACAGACTGTCTGTTAGTCGCAGATGAGCAGTTGTCCGCCGCCGGACTGATGGAGCACGCGGCCCAGACTTGCGCTGCACGTGCAGGCTACGCGCAACGCGAGTCGGGACAAGAGGTGAAGATTGGTTACATAGGTGCTATCAAACAACTACAGACCACCCGTCTGCCCCACGTAGGCGAGACACTCACCACCGAGGCACGCGTCATTCAGGAGGTGCTGAACATCAGCCTCATTGAGTGCACCACTCGCATCGTGAACGAGCAAATAGCCACCACCACACTCAAACTCGCTACGATTGACAATTGACAAGTGACCATTGATTGACGATAGACAAATGATATATTGCATCGGACATAGTATTATCTCATCGCTGGGTGTGGGTTCGGAGGCTAATGTAGCCGCCGTACGCAAAGGTCGTAGCGGGCTCAAGATTTACCACGACCGCTATGCGGACGTTGAGCCGTTCTGCGCCTCGCTGTTCGATACGCCACAGGAATTCGTGCCGCTGTGCGTGCGATGCATCGAGGATGCTATTGGTCATTTGTCATTTGATATTTGTCATTTGCCGGAGACCATCATCATCGTGAGCACCACCAAAGGCGACCGACTTGACCTGATCACCCCTGCCAAGCAGATCGCGGCGCACTTCGGCAACCCTAACCTGCCCATCGTGGTGAGCAACGCGTGCACATCGGGCGTATGTGCACAAATCACCGCCAAGCGATTGTTGGAGGCAGGCATGTACGAGCACGCCATTGTTGTAGGCTGCGATCTGCAGACGCGGTTTATCATCAGCGGTTTTCAGTCATTCAAAGCCCTGTCGCCCGAACCTTGCCTGCCATTCAGTCCCGACCGCAAAGGTCTGAACCTGGGCGAGGCTGCAGCAACGATCGTCTATAGTAGACAGCCGTCAGCAGGCAGCAGTCGGCCATTATGGACACTGGAGGCAGGCAGCATACACAACGATGCAAACCACCTGTCGGCACCCAGCCGCACCGGCGAGGGCGCATACCGCTGCCTGATGGATGTACTGCAAGGCACCACGCCCGAGGCTATCGACTTGCTGGGTGTACACGGCACCGCCACCCCCTATAACGATGCGATGGAGACTATTGCCATCGAGCGTGCCGGATTGCAGAATATACCGATTTCCGCGCTCAAACCCCAATTCGGACACACAATGGGCGCGGCAGGCGTTGTGGAAACCATCATCTGTATGCTGATGGCCAAGCGCAAAGACAGGACGGCCGAAGTGATCAAAATGCTCTCAGGATTCGGAGGCGTGAACGCAGCAATTAGATTGAAGATTTGAAAACTATACACGAAATAGAGATCACCACCACGGAGGTTATTCTGGACAGAAAACCCATTACGGTACAGGAGTCGGGCGACAAGATGCTCGTCGAGTTGTACCGCCGCTACGTGGGCGACTATCCCAAGTTCTTCAAGATGGATACACTGAGCCGTCTGGGATTCATCGCAGCAGAACTGCTACTCAAGCAGTCAGCGATCAGCGGTGAGCAGTCAGTGGATGCCATCATTCTTGCCAACCGCAGCGCGAGCATCAAGAACGACACCGACTACCTGGCAACCATCAGCAACGGCAATTACTACCCTAGTCCGGCACTATTCGTATACACTCTGCCGAACATCGTAGCGGGCGAGATAGCCATCCGCCACCACATACAAGGCGAAACAGCCTTCTATATACTTGACACCCCCGAGCAACTGGAGCAGATTATCCAATCCACGCTCCAGGCACAAGGCACAACACAGAGAACAGCTCTGGCCGGCTGGTGCGAGTGTAGCGAAGCAAACAAATTCTATGCAAAAATTCAACTATTAAGGACAATTTAATCGAATAACGTAATAATATGGAACAACTAATTGAACAACTTAAATCACAGATTATTGAGGCACTTAACTTCGAAGACCTGACACCTGCTGACATCGAGACCGATGCACCTTTGTTCGGGGAGGGTTTGGGGTTGGACTCCATCGATGCATTGGAGCTGATCATGCTCATGGATCGTGAGTATGGCATCAAACTGGCAGACCCCAAGGCAGGCAAAGCCATTTTCCAATCCGTCCGCACAATGGCGGAGTATATCAATGCCAACCGCACCAAATAACTGTACGCAAGCACAGAAATGAGAATAGCTATCACCGGCATAGGAGCAGTCAGTGCCATCGGCAAGAATTGTGCCGAGACCCTGCAGTCGCTACTGGAGGAGCGTTCGGGCATATGTTCGATGCGCATACTCGGCAGCCGTCACACCGACCTACCCGTGGGTGAGGTGCCATACACGGATGCGGAGCTTAAGGTGATGGCAGGTGTGGCGCCTGACGAACCGATGCCCCGCACGGCATTACTTGGCATTCTTGCGGCACGCGAAGCAATACAGCAATCAGGCATCAGCAATCAGCCAATAACTTTTATCAGCGGCACAACGGTGGGTGGCATGGATCTGACCGAGCAGCACTGGGTCGACTATGCTCAGGGAAAAGCAACGGAGAATATCCATCTGCACGAAGCCGGCGAATCGACCTTGGTGATAGCCGAAGCCATCCGTAATCAGTTTTCAGCATTCAGTTGGGTGGCTACGCCATCGACAGCCTGCTCGTCGGCACTGAACGCTATCATGCTGGGCGCTAACCTGCTGCGTACGGGACAAACGAAAGCCGCATTGGTAGGCGGGGCAGAGAGCCTAAGCAAGTTCCACCTGAACGGGTTCAACACGCTCATGATCCTCGATCATCAGCCCTGTCGTCCGTTTGACGCGGAGCGTAACGGTCTGAACCTGGGCGAGGGTGCGGGGTACCTGCTGCTTGAGCCGGAGGAGGAAGCCAAGCGTCGGGAGGCCACTATCCTGGGCTATCTGGGCGGCTACGCCAACGCCTGCGATGCGTATCACCAGACGGCCTCGTCGGCCGACGGCGAGGGTGCGCTACGCGCCATGCAAGGTGCATTGCGTATGGCAGGATTGCAGCCGGCGGATATCGATTATATCAACGCCCACGGCACGGCTACGCCCAACAACGACCTGAGTGAGTCGGCAGCTATCCTGCGGCTGTTCGGCGATCATGTTCCGGCAGTGAGCAGCACGAAAGCGTTCACCGGTCACACGACATCAGCCAGCGGAGGACTGGAAGCAGCTATCTGCGTACTGGCTATGCAGCACGGGGTCGTGCCGGCCAACCTGAACTGGGCAAGCACCGCTGGGGAACTGATCGTCCCCACAGCGCACACGACTTATCAACCACTCAAGCACGTGCTTTGCAACGCGTTCGGCTTTGGGGGCAACGAGACGTCGATTGTGCTCAGCACTACAGGTATTGATTTACCTACAGCCGATAGCAAGGAGCCGGAGTGCCTGTGCACCATTGAGCAGACGGACGACACGGACAGCAGTGCGTATATCTCCGCCACAGAAAGCCGGAGGATGACGCCCCAGACGCGGCGGATCGTAGTTGCGGCACGCCGAGCGATGGCCGAGACAGGCATCGCGCAGCCCGATGCAATCATCTGCGCTACGCAATGGGGATGTATGTTGCAGTCGATGCGTTTTCTGCAAGAGATGATCGACTCCGAAGAGCAGCAGCTCAAGCCTACGCCGTTCATCCAATCAACGCACAACACGATAGCCTCGCTCATAGCTATCCTTACAGGCAACCACGGCTATAACTCCACCTACTCGCAAGGCAAGCAGTCACAGGAGTGCGCACTGGCGGATATACGCTCGCAGATGAGTCTGGGACTGATTAGGAACGCCATGATCATCGAGTTCGACGAACAGGTGGATGCCTGGGACAACGTACTTCAACACATTGGCGACAGAACAGAGAACAAAGCGCGGGTAACAATGTACACAGTCAAAAGAAACAATTAAAAACAATATAGCAATGAAAACGAAATTCTTCTTTAGCGTGTTGGCATGTATGCTCATCTCGCTCATGCAAATGAATGCGAAAAACATCTTTGTCATCGAAGGCCCCGAAGAGACCTACAATCAGATCCGCGTGATCAATGAGACCTCGCAGAGCGACTTCCAGTGTCGAATTGTTGTCCTCAAGGAGGACGAGACCACCGACCGTGTGTACGGCGTGTATGACCTGAAGGGCTTCGGCGATACGTGCGCCAAGACGGCTCGTGTTACCCGCGGCACAAAAATCGCTATTCAGGTGCCTAAGAGTTTTCCGGGAGAGGTGAGCTGCTCGCTGGAGTATAAGGATTTTCCGCTGTTCTTTGATGCCATCGTAGTGCATCTGAACGACGAGCAAACAGAGTTCAAAGAGGACTAACCGACCATGCTAAGGCTGATTGTACTTGCTCTGGCGCAAAGCCTGCTGCTGTGCGGCGGGCAGATGTTCATGAAACTGGCTCTACGAGCGATGGGGACTGTTTCGTGGAGTTGGGCATTCGTGCTCAGCCAACTGACCAACTGGTGGTGGCTCATGTGCGGTGTATCGTTTACCGGTGCCGGACTGCTATGGATGTACATACTCAAGCACTGGTCGTTCTCACAAGCCTATCCGCTGAGCAGTCTGGCGTACGTATTCGGCTTGATTGCAGCCATGCTCGTGTTCCATGAGCACGTAGCATGGACACAATGGGTAGGAATACTGCTGATCATGGCAGGGTGCTATCTGGTGGTGAATTGACAATTGATATCAGACAAATATGTTGGCGATTATACTGGCAGTAATAATGGGATTGGAGGCAGACTTCACACAAACGAAGACCGTAGCCATGATGACGGAGGCGCAGGTATCCACGGGGCACATGAGTTACCGTGCGCCTGACTTTATGCAGTGGGAGTACAAGTCACCGCAACCATTGGTATGGAAGATTGACGGCGAGCAGAGTAACGTCACCCCCCAGATACAAAAACTGCTGCGTATGATCATGGCTTCGGTGGCAGGCGGCAACCAAGCTGAAGCGAATATGCAACGCGAGGCAAAACGTATATTCCGCTCGGTGAACATAACGATGGACGACACAGGGCAAGTGGCGCAACGCGTTGAACTGGTAGAGAAGAACGGTGACACAACGATTATTGATTTCAGCAATGTTGTTACGAAATAAGTTGTATAAAGTCGAACGCGAGTTGGCGGGTGGCGAATATCTGGTTCAATTCGACGGTTCGCATCCGGTGTTTGCCGGTCACTTTCCCGGGCATCCGATCGTACCAGGTGCGTGCCTGGTACAGATAGCCGAAGAGCTGCTATCGGAGCACCTGGGGCAACATCTGCGCTTCACAGCCATACGCAACCTTAAGTTCCGGCAACCGATAACTCCCGACAAACAAGTAACATACACCTTCGTACTCTCCAAACGAACGCCGTACACCTATATCGTACAATTATCCACTAATGGAGCTATAGATGCAGACTTCACAGCAACATATATGTGCAATAATCCCGACGTACAATAACGCCGGCACTATACTCGATGTAGTGCGTCGCACGCATGAGCAACTGCGGGAGATCATCGTAGTTGACGACGGCTGTACAGACAAAACAGCCGAGTTGCTCCGCACGATTGATTTTCCAATCACCGTTGTTACGCACGCGCGAAATAAAGGTAAAGGCAAAGCCCTGATATC
Source organism: uncultured Bacteroidales bacterium (assembly GCA_946403215.1). GTDB lineage: Bacteria > Bacteroidota > Bacteroidia > Bacteroidales > Paludibacteraceae > Colicola. The sequence goes on from CAMIZG010000008.1 coordinate 41,267, forward strand.
GGGATTTCGCAAGGCGATGGAGTTAGGTTTTGACTACGCTGTGACCATTGATGCCGACGGACAGCACTACCCCGAAGATATACGTGTGCTGCTGCGCGCGCATGAAGTTCATCCAAATGCATTGATCGTTGGCAGCAGGCAGTTCACAGACAATAATATGCCCGGCAAGAGCAAGTTTGCCAACCGCTTCTCCAACTTCTGGTTCACATTGCAGACGACCATCAACCTGCCCGACACACAGACAGGTATGCGACTCTACCCGCTTCATCAGTTGTACGGACTGAACCTGATCACCAGCCGCTACGAGGCAGAACTCGAACTGCTGGTGTTTGCCGCCTGGCACAACGTGCCGCTCGTGCCGGTTCCTATACGGGTGTATTACCCGCCCCTGGAACAACGTGTCAGCCATTTCCGTCCGGCATATGACTTCACGCGCATCAGTATATTGAACTGCTTCTTGTGCGTGGGCGCGCTGCTGTTTGGATATATTAATATGTACTGGCGCACGGTACTTTGCTTTGCGTACTTCGGGGTGACTATGCTCCTGATCGTTAATCCGCTGACCTGGTTGTTCTTCGCTCTGCACGGGCGCAACGCGCGCTCGCGTGCACTTTACCATAAAATGGCGTGGCGCGTAGCCGCTCACTATACACGACGCATCCTTGGTCTGAGGCTCACGGTCAAAGGCAGGCAGGCTGCGCCCGTTGGTTATGATCAGCCGGCGGTCAGCGGTCAGCAGTCGATTATTATATCCAACCACCAGTCGTTCATCGACATTATAGCCACCCTCTCGCTCTCACCGACGATAGTGATGGTGGTGAAAGACTACGTGTGGTACAACCCGTTCTTGGGCGTAGTGGCGCGCTACTTGGACTGCGTGCCTACCTCATACGACGATGAGCGCCGCGAACAAGCAGTCAAGCGCATTGTTGAAGAAGGCTATTCGCTGCTCGTGTTCCCCGAAGGCACACGCACCACAACGGGCGAGATAGGCCATTTCCACCGCGGGGCGTTCTACTACGCCGAGCAGTACCACCTGCCTATTCAGCCACTGCTGATCGAGGGGATGAACGATTATATGGGCAAGAGCCGGTTCATGCTCAAGCCAGCTGACGTAACACTGACGATCCTGCCACTGATTCCCGCTGACGACCGCTCTTGGGGAGCCACCTTCAGGAAACGCGCCAAATCGCTGGAACAGCACTACAGCGCTCTGCTCCACTCCAACCGCCAGACGGTAGGCATACTTGGCGCCGGCGTAGGCGGACTGTTCTGTGGCGCACTGCTGGCACAACGCGGCTACAGCGTTACCCTGCTGGAGCAACTGCCTGTTTATGGCGGAGGACTATACTCCTACACGCGCAATGGCGAGACCTGGAACACAGGCATGCACATTCTGTCAGGCATGTACACAGATGGTGCAGTGGCACAAGTGCTGAGTTCATTAGGGATAAAGGCTGACTGCGTGCAGACTACGCTGGATCACTCACCTGCCGCTCTGATCGGCGAGGCAGAGTGGCAACAAAGCCAACGGGGCGTGTATCGCTTTGTGGGTGGCAGTCAGAGACTTGCCGACGAGTTGGCTACATATATCACGCGTCATGGCGGACGGATCATCACCGGCGAGCGCGTCAAGTCAATCACCCGGCAGGACGAGCAGTTCGTAGTGAACGACTCCTGGCATTTTGACCGGATCATCAGCACCCTCCACCCCAAGCAACTACTCGCTGCGACCGATCTCAAGCTATTCCGACCGATTACCCGCAAGCGTGTATTGGCTACGCCGGAGACCTTCGGCTCATTCAAAACGCACATAAGCTTACAGCCTAATAGCGTGGCATACGACCCAGTGACGCATTTCCTGCCCGAGCACAGTCTGCTGGTGATGACCCCATGCCACGAACATGAACAGCAGTTCGCACGCACCATAGAGACCGTAATGCCGATGGAGTACAGCACATTGGCACCCTGGCAAGATGACCGCAAGGCACATTACACTGACTACGAGGCATTCAAGCAGCAGCTCGAGCAGCAGGTAATTGCGCTGATTGAGACTATCTACCCCGATATACGCAAGCATATAACGAACATCTTCAGTTCGACCTCACTCACCTTCCGCGACGATTTTCTTAGTCCTGAGGGTGCAATGTACGGTCTGAACAAGGGTGTAGGCTCGGTTTGCACACACGTCCATGGGTTCTATCTTTCCGGGCAGAACGTGTTCCTGCACGGTCTGTGCGGCGTAGTGATGACCGCTCAACAAACAGTTAACGCCTTATGCAACGACTACGACTGATTCTACTCATATGGCTAATGGCAAACAGCCAATGGCTAACGGCTGCCAAGTCGCGTATCACTCCGTATCTGGCAGACAGCGCGGCTAACACAGGCATCGCTATCGTTGTTTGCCCGGGTGGCAGTTACTCATGGCTTGACATGAAGGTGGAGGGCATCGGTGTGGCCAAGTGGCTGCAGTCGCAAGGCATCAATGCGTTCGTGCTGCGCTACCACGTGGCGAACGTGTCAGCATACATGCTCGGATACCGAGTACTGGGCATAGGCAACAAGTATCCAAAGATGCTCACCGATGTAGAAGAAGCACTTCTGTACTTGTATCAGCATGCGGACAGTTTTCGTATTGACACCACCCGCATCGGCGTCATGGGTTTCTCCGCCGGCGGTCATCTAACGATGATGAGTACAACGCACAACAGAACGCAATACTTGCCGAAGTTCGTGTGCCCGATCTATCCCGTGGTCACTATGAGCGACAAACGCTATGTACACCACCGTTCGCGCCGAGGAGCACTGGGCGTGTGGCGACAATTCAACAACACTATGCGCGACTCGCTTTCGCTGGAGAAACATATTACACCTGACTGCCCGCCGGTCTTCCTCGTCAACTGCGTGGATGACCCAATAGTCAAGTACCAGAACTCCGAACTGCTGGATTCAGCACTTACCGCCAATAGCGTGCCGCACAAATATATCCAGTACCAGACAGGCGGGCATGGATTCGGGGCATCGGAAAGCAAAGGGACTGAAGAATGCAGGCAATGGAAAAACGAATTTATACAATGGATATCGAATTTGAATCAGTAGAACGCATTCGCGCGTATCAGGAAGAGCTGCTACGCAAGCAGATGGCTTATCTTGCCGCTCACTCGCCGTATTATCGGCGCATGTTCGCCGAGCACGGCATTGATCCGGCATCCATCCGCATGATTGATGACCTGCAGCGCATGCCATTCACCGAAAAAGCCGACCTACAGCGCTTCAACAACGACTTCCTCTGCGTGCCGCGTGAGGACATAATCGACTATATCACCACCTCGGGAACACTAGGTGACCCCGTACTATTCGGTTGCACCGAAGCCGACCTGCAGCGCCTGGCCTTCAATGAGCATAAATCCTTCGCTTGCGCCGGACTGCACAAGGGCGATATACTGCAACTGATGACAACCATCGACAAACGATTCATGGCAGGTTTGGCCTACTGGATGGGCATCCGTAGTATGGGTGCCAGTATTATCCGCGTGGGCAATGGTATCCCTGAGCTGCAGTGGGACACTATCCAGCGACTGCACCCTACGGCTATCATGTGCGTGCCATCGTTTATCTTGCGACTCATTGAATACGCCGAGCAGCACGATATAGACTACCGCCACTCATCGATTAGAAAAATCATAGGCATTGGCGAGGGCTTGCGTGACCAGCAGTTCGGTCTGAACCTGCTCGGACAGCGTATTCACGACAAGTGGCCTGAGGTTGAGCTCTACGCCACCTACTCCTCCACCGAGATGTCCGCCACGTTCAGCGAGTGTGAACATGGCTGCGGTGGTCACGTTCATCCCGAACTGATCATTGTGGAGATCATAGGTGAGGACGACCGTCCTGTAACCGACGGCCGGCCGGGCGAGATAGTGATCACCACACTGGGCGTGGAAGCGATGCCACTACTGCGCTTCCGCACCGGCGATATAGCAGCCAAGGTAGTTGAGCCGTGTGCCTGCGGGCGTAACTCCTACCGCCTGACGCCACTCATCGGACGCAAGCATAACATGATCAAGCTCAAGGGGACAACGATCTATCCGCCTGCCATCAATGACGTGCTTGACAACACCTCCTTCGTGGGCAACTACGTGGTGGTAGTGCGAACATCCGATGCCGGCACCGACGAGGTGATCGTGCGCATCAGTCTGCGCGAGACCGTGCAGGCCGAGGAGGCTATCAAGATACTCAAAGACCGCTTCCGCAGCCGTCTGCGCGTGGCACCAGAGGTGGAGATCCTGCCGGCGGATGTTATTCAGCAAATCAACTTCCCCGCCAAGAGCCGCAAACCCGTTAAGTTCATCGATGAGCGCTAAAAACTGAGTGCTGGATGCTGAAAACTCTGTTGCTACATATATATGACCTGCTTGCCGCCCACCGCCGCTGGCTGTGGATCAGTCTGGTTGTTGTAGTGCTGCCGTTCATCGGTTTAGCGCTATCCTTGCGCTTTGATGAAGACATAATGGATTTCCTGCCCGTTGAGGATGAGGATCGCGAGGCACTGGCTCTCTATCAGTCACAGCAGTCGGCATCGCGGCTCGTTCTGATTGTTGAGGGCGACAGCCTGCGCGAAGAGGCTATCGATGCATGTGCCGAGCGCTTGCCAGACTTGCAGACCGAGCTTGATCCCGCTGATGCCCTGTCGGCTATCTACGCACAGATGCCTTACTTTATTGCCGATAGCACATACCGGCAGCTGGACTCACTGTTCACGCCCGAGGCTATCCGCGCAGCGTTGGAGCGCGACAGAGCCCTATTGTCTATCCCAGGCACAAGTATGCTCGGCTACACGATCCAGGCAGACCCGCTGGGGCTCGTCAAGCTATCGTCCTTCGGTTCGCAACTCATTACGCCCAACCACAGCTACGCGTTCTACGAATCGCCCTACGGTAGTACGGAGACCCGCCTGAATGGTGCATTGGTTGACACACTCAGCAGCGTGGCCGACGAGGTGGGGGCACTCTACCCCGACATGAGCTTGCGTTGGATAGGTGCACCGATCATTGCAGTAGGAAACGCACGGCGCATCAAGACCGACACCCTGCTATGCATCGCACTGTCGCTGGTGCTGATTATACTACTACTGGCCTACACGTTCCCACGCAAGAGAGACCTGTGGCTGATCATGCTATCTGTTTCGTTCGGCTGGCTGACTGCGATGGCTGTACTGCGCCTGATAACACCTACGGTCAGCGCTATCGTTCTGGGCATAGGCAGTGTGCTGATCGGTATTGCAGTCAATTACCCGCTACACCTGCTGGTGCACCAGCGCTACACAAGCTCTGTACGTCAGACGCTGGATGAAGTGCTCTCGCCGCTAGTGGTGGGTAACACTACTACTGTAGGCGCGTTCCTCGCCCTCGTACCGATGCAGGCTACTGCACTCAGGCATCTGGGTGTGTTCGCGGCAGCGATGCTTGTGGGTACGATACTATTCTGCATTTTCGTGCTACCTCACCTCATGTCAGCAGAGCCCACCCCCGTACGCGAGATAAGCGCTCACGCACTATTCGGACAGCGAGCTTACAAGTTGACAGCCGACAAGACCACCAGACTAAAGCACACATGTCAGTGGGCAATTATGGCTATCACCACCCTGCTTGGCGTCTATCTGTGGTTGCATCCAACAGAGCGCTTTGACTCCAATCTGAGCCATATTAATTACATGACGCCTGAACAGCGTGCTGACCTGGCGTACTTCGACTCGGTGTCTAACCCGCAGCGCGTGATGGCAGAGCACCCAGAGCGCGCCGAGCAGTGGACAGCATACTGGCAGACGCACAGCGCGGATAGCCTGGTGGCAAGCGTACAGGAGGAGGCCTCAGCCACCGGATTCCGTCCGGAGGCATTCACGCCGTTCTACGATCTACTGAAGAATTGGTATCCGATCAAGGCATTTGACTTCCGACGCATCACGCAGTCGCTAAGCGACAGTTTCGACTACATCGGACTGTGCTGTTCGCTGATTGTGCTTGTATTCCTATGGCTGAGTTTCCGCAACATATGGCTGGCACTCATCGCCTTTGTCCCCATGGCGCTAAGCTGGGTGTGGATCTTGGCTCTGATGCAACTGTTTGACTTGCAGTTCAATATAGTTAATATTATCCTTGCCTCGTTCATCTTCGGGCAAGGTGACGACTATACTATCTTCATCGTAGAGGGGCTGCTGTACGAGCACCGCACCGGCAAAACTATCCTGCCGCAGTACAAGCAGTCAATTATCCTGTCAGCAATGATTATGCTCATCGGCATCGGTATTCTGGTACTGGCTGTTCATCCGGCTATGCACTCGCTGGGTGCAGTTACGCTGATAGGAATGCTGATTGTATTGGTGATGGCCATCACTATTCCGCCACTGTTGTTCCGCATCTATGTACGGCTACGCCCACAAATATAGCATCCGGCGCACATTTCAAGTGCTACATAGATAAACAACAATAAAGTCACTCGCTTGAGTGACTTTATTGTTGTAGCGGGACCCAGGATTGAACTGGGGACCTCATGATTATGAATCATGCGCTCTAACCAGCTGAGCTATCCCGCCGCAAAGTTATTGAATTCAAAACCAAATACAAAGGTACTACTTTTTTTTTAATTTTGCAAATAAATTGCAAAGTTTTTAACAATTTTAACAAATATACGTTATCTTTGCCCGGCAAACCTCTTAATACGGCCTAAATGCGCTCTTTGTTATATAGCATGTGTTTGCCTAGTACAGTGCAAATAATCATCTGTATATCTTTCCAGAACGAATAGTGCTCAGCGTAATAACGGTTGATGCGCACCTTATCGGGGTAGATAATTGTATCGTTGTATGTAACGGGGTCATCCACACTAGCCAGTAGTTGCTCCTCGCGTCGGTACTTGAGTGTGGCGGGTCCTGTGATACCCGGGCGGAGTGTGAGGATAATACGGTCAGCGCCTTGCAAGCGGTCAGCATAGCCGGGGACATCCGGTCGAGGTCCAACGAAGGACATATTACCAATGAGAACGTCCCACAACTCAGGCAGTTCATCCAGTTTGTATTTACGCAATTTAGCCCCGAGCGGCGTGATACGTGCCTCGCCAGCCATACTTACGCTGTTGCCACCGTGTCCCACATTCATCGAACGGAATTTATAACAGGTGAATAGTTTGCCATCTTTGCCTACACGCATTTGACGGAAGAACGGCGATCCATCTGGCATCTTGATGCGCACGAGCAGCGCTATAACCAGTAACACTGGCCATATCAGCAGCAACCCAATGAGTGCCATTACTCTATCGAACAGCCATTTGATACCTTTTTCGTATATCTTCATGACTTATAGTTTGCAATTTTTGTATAGCGTATCTCCATTCGCTATCTTGCTGATCGGTTGCAAGCGATACGCTTTTTCACAGCTCTTGATCGATGCTATATTGTCCGCTGCAATCGTCTGGTAAGACTGCATGTGTAGCGACTCGGAAATGAAGAACGACACCTTGTTCATCAGGGTACCTATACCCTGACTCATATACTGATAATCAACCATCCGCCCAAAATAGCACGAGCCATTAAAATAACTGCGGAGGAAGAAGTACCCGACGATGTTTCCATCGCGCTTAAGCACGTAAGCCAAGAACGAGGCGTTGCGTTGCAACGCTGTTACATCCGGCAGTTCAAAGCCGTGCGGGGTAAATCGACGATAGATGCTAACAGGTTGGCTGTGAAAGAACGCCACCATCTCCTCAGCTGATATATCGGAAAGCCGTTGCATCTGCATCGGAGCAATCATCTTCATCGCTTCCGACTCAACGCGCCTAAGCCGGCGTGCATAACGCAGCCTAAAAAACAAGGCGTTGACGCGCTCAATGAGTTGCCACAGAAACGGCAATCTATCGCGCAGCCAATGAGCAATGGTATAGAGACGAGTCATATGCAGGATAGAGCGGGAGTGCGGTGAGTATTACTTGATAGTAATTATCAGGTCACTCGTTGCCTCATCGTTCTGCGAATCGTATCCCTTGACAGAAAGGTTTCGCACACCTTTCGCCCGCAAATAAGTAGCGATCACCGTAGCACGTATCGAAGCCTGCTTGCCGCTCATGTAGAGTAGCTCCACCATCGTCCAAAGACGATTATTGCGCAAGCTACCTGCTATTCTATCCAACACCTGCATGGCGTCGTCAGTAAGTTGGTCGTTGCCATCAAACTTGATCGAGTTGATGAGCACCGTACCTTTCCCCTGCTCTTCCAGTACAGCCAGAGCGCCCTCGATATCAGCAGACTGCGGCAATTGCTCTTGGTCAGTGGACTTGACAGCGATTGCGCCACCGTTAGCACGAGCCTCCTCAATCATTTCTGGCGTAATGTTTACATTAATGTACACGGCATTCTTAGGAGTCTTGACACGCTTGCGCGGTTGACGCGGTGTGCGGATAGGAAGATCGTTTTCGTCAAGCATAGGATTACGATCCTTTGCACGCTTATCAAAATAATAGCGTACACCAGCGCTAAGCATGCCAGCATGAATCCATGGTGAGGAATAGATGGTGTTATCAGTTTTTCTGTTTCCTCGTCCGTAGCCGTGATATTCGCCTTCAATCATCAGTCCCCAATGTGGACGGACCATAAACTCGAACTGAAGTGCTGTGCGAACGACGCCGTATGGACTCCAGAACGGCTTATCTGAAGACGGATCACCGATAATCTGATTGTTCTGCCATAGAGCAGAAAC
>CAMIZG010000009.1 GCA_946403215.1 uncultured Bacteroidales bacterium
ACATCGGTGATGGTGTGATGGGGCGAGCGGAATGGCCGCTGCACGATGAGAGTAGCCGGAGCGCTTTGCTGTTTGAGCGCTTGGCTGTTAGAAGTTAGACCGCTTGCGCTTTTAGACTTGCGGAGTTTGCCGGAGACGGAGTAGATCTTAGTGGTCTCCAAGGCTTCGCTCAGGGTCATGGACGGGAGGATAGTGGGGATGCGCTTGGCCATCATCGATTTGCCGGCACCCGGCGGGCCGATCATGATGATGTTGTGTCCTCCTGCTGCGGCTACCTCGATAGCACGTCGAACCTCTTGTTGGCCGCGCACCTCGGCAAAATCGATATCCGTCGGGAATGCGTAAGTGCTGAGCAGTTCATTGACATCGACATGGGCAGGCCGGGCTTCTGTTGTGCCGTTAAGGAAGCCAATAACATCCGTCAGGGACTCAAACCCATATACCTCTATGCCATCGACCACCGCAGCTTCGTTAATGTTTTCAGCGGGCACAATCACGCCGCGGAAACCGTGTGCTTTGGCAGCCAGCGCTATAGGCAGGCATCCGTGGATAGGACGCAGATGACCATCGAGCGAGAGTTCGCCCATGATGAGGAACTCAGATAGCAGACGGCTCTGCACGATCTCAGTAGCTGCCAGTTGTCCGATAGCCAGCGTGAGGTCAAACGCGGCGCCTTCCTTCTTGAGGTCGGCAGGCGACATGTTGATTGTGTACTGACGTTGTGGCAGACGAATGCCTGACACCTGTATAGCCGACTGAATACGTTCATGACCTTCCTTGACCGCTACGTCAGGTAGCCCGACCAGCGTAAAATCATAACCGGGCGTAGCATGCACCTCTACGGTGACAATGACAGCATCGATGCCGACGGATGCGGCGGAGTATGTGTTAATCAGCATAAGCCTTGACGATATGGGTTACGAGGTGATGACGGACTATATCCTTCTGGCCGAATTGGACTATCTGTATGCCTGGTATATCCCGTAGACGTTCCATAGCATCGTGCAGGCCGGAACGTTGCGAGGCGGGCAGATCAATCTGGGTGAGGTCGCCGGTGACAATCATCTTGCTGCCGATACCCATACGGGTGAGGAACATCTTGAGTTGGAGGACAGTAGCGTTCTGCGCCTCATCAAGAATGACGACAGCATCGGACAGGGTTCGTCCGCGCATGAAAGCGAGCGGCGCTATCTGAATAGTGCCCCGCTCCATATACTCCTGCAGCTTGGTGCCAGGGATCATATCTTGCAAGGCATCGTATAGGGGCTGTAGGTAGGGGTCGATCTTCTCTTTCATATCACCGGGCAGGAACCCCAGTTTCTCACCTGCCTCAACGGCGGGCCGGGAGAGAATGATGCGCTTGACCTCCTTGTTCTTCAATGCTTTGACGGCCAGTGCAATAGCCGTATAGGTCTTACCCGAACCGGCAGGTCCGACGGCAAACAAAAGGTCGTTGGTCTGGAACCCCTCGACGAGTTTGCGCTGGTTGAGCGAGCGCGCGAGGATGGGTTTGCCTCCTACGCCATGGAGGATAAGATGCTCGTGGGTAAGTGTATCAGGCGATGAGCCATGGATCAGTTCGAGGATAGTGGATTCGTTGAGCGAGCCGCGCCGGAGGCACACCTCTTCGCAGCGTTCCACGACCTGCGCAAAGCGCCTGACAGCCTCTTCAGCACCGGTGACCTTGATGTTATACCCTCGCGCCACGACACGCACTCCCGGATGCTGGTTGCTCAGGCAGAGGATATTCGCATTGTTCACACCGTAGAAGGCGGCTGTATCAATAGCTTCGTTCAGGGTAATAACTGATTCCATGCAGGTATATAGTTTAAGAATGTAATCTTTCGTTCGTCATCAATATGCGCCACCACTGTTTGTTTGCCATTGCTGAGGATGAGATAGGGTGCATGCACAGTAGTGTTGTACACGGCCGCCTGATCGAGCACCTGGCCGGTGATAGCCACCTGCCCGGCCTTGAACTCGATGAGCATGAGCGGCTGCAGCGAGCGTGCATAGACAACCGCATCGCATCGCTTGGTCACTCCCGCTCCGACAGCTATCTGAGTCTCAACAGCGATGAGTGACTGCGGATAACCATAGTGCTCCACCAAGCCGTGCAGGAATGTCTGTCGCACTTGCTCCTCGGGCGTAGCAGCTACCCATTTGCGGCGGAACGGGCAATATAATTGATGATTGGACAATTGACGATTGATGATTTCAACTAATTGACAATTGTTTATTTGAGGTAGTTGTCCTTAAGTGAGCAGGTGCGGTTGAGTACGAGGTGGTCAGTTGTTGTGTCGGGGTCAACAACAAAGTAGCCTTGCTTGAGCAACTGGTAGTGATTCTCCTGCTCTATGCCATCCACGATGACAGGTGCATGTAGTTCGCTGCGTAGTGCGCCTTCGATCTTGATGTTCTTGACAACGAGACTGTCGGGGTTGAGCAGGTCACGGAAATCGCCTTCCTCTGCACTCGGATTCTCGCAGGCGAACAGACGGTCGTAGAGCCGCGCCTCAGCATCCAATGCCGAACTGCATTCCACCCAGTTGATGGTAGCTTTGGTCTTGCGGTTGCCGCCCTCGGTACCAGACTTCGATTCGGGGTCATAGGTGGCATAAACCGTTGTTATATTGCCATCTGCATCCTTATCGCAACCGGTAGCTTGGATGATATACGAAGCTTTGAGTCGCACCTCGCGCCCACCCGGGCTGAGACGGTAGAACTTGTTGTCCGCCTGTTCCAGGAAGTCGCCACGCTCGATCCAGAGCTCACGGCCGAATCGCATCTCGCGGGTACCCAATTCTTCGATGCCATCGATGTTGTCAGCGATGATTGTTTCTCCGTTGCCTTCGTAATTGGTGATAACCAGTTTGACGGGATCAAAGATAGCACAAACACGCGGTGCCGTCTCCTTCAGATCTTCGCGGATGGTGTGCTCCAGCAGGCCGACATCAATCATGCCTTCGACCTTAGTATAACCAATCTTATCCATGAACTCGCGTATAGAGGATGCTGTATAGCCACGACGGCGCAGACCGCAAACGGTCGGCATGCGCGGGTCATCCCAGCCAGCCACAAGACCCTCCTTGACGAGTAGTAGCATCTTACGCTTGGACATAACCGTATATGTGATATTCAAGCGGTTGAACTCGCGCTGCTTGGGACGATAATCCGGTCCGTAAGGTGACAATCCGCAGAAGTTCTCGCCCGTTATCTGGTCGAGGAAGTAGTCGTAGAGCGGACGGTGTACCTCGAACTCCAACGTACAGATGGAGTGCGTCACGCCCTCGAAGTAGTCGGACTGTCCGTGGGCAAAGTCGTACATAGGATAAACGTTCCACTTGCGACCGGTGCGGTGATGCGGATGCGAGGTGATAATGCGGTACATGATCGGGTCGCGGAAGTGCATGTTCGGGTTAGCCATGTCAATCTTAGCGCGGAGCACCATCTTGCCCTCCTCTATCTCGCCGTTCTGCATGGCTTGGAACAGGCGCAGGTTCTCCTCTATGGGGCGCTCGCGGAAAGGCGAAGCTACACCGGCCTCGGTAGGCGTGCCTTTCTGCTCGGCGATCTGCTCGGGTGTCTGCTCATCGACATAAGCCTTGCCCTCCTTGATGAAGCGGATAGCGAGATCATAGAGTGCATCGAAGTAGTCGGAGGCGTAGAAGATCTTCCCCCACTTGAATCCCAGCCAGCGGATGTCGCGCTCGATGGTATCCACATACTCCGTATCCTCCTTGGCGGGATTAGTATCGTCAAAGCGGAGGTTGCAGATGCCGTTGTACTTCTCGGCAATACCAAAGTCCATGCAGATGGCTTTGACGTGACCTATGTGCAAGTAGCCGTTGGGCTCGGGCGGGAAACGGGTTTGAATACGTCCGTCGTTCTTACCTTCAGCCAAATCGGCCTCAACAATCTGTTCGATAAAATTCAAGCTGCGCTCTTCCATTATGTATTGATTTGAAAATTTGAAGATTTGAACATTACATGTTTCCGCGAATCACTCCACGTGGTGAAGAGGTGATGAAGTTGATTATCTCATCACGCTCTACCGATTGAGGCAGAGTGTCGTTGATTTGCTGAAGTGCCTGCGACACATTGAGCCCGGACATGTAAATGAGCCTGTACGTGTCCTGAATAGCAGCGATCTGCTCGCGCGTGAATCCTCGGCGGTTCAGACCAACTGAGTTGATGCCGCAGAACGAAACAGGTTCGCGCGCTGCAATCACATAGGGCGGGATGTCCTTGTTGACCTTGGTTCCGCCTTGGGTCATGGAGTGCGCGCCGATGTGCGTGAACTGATGCACGAGCGATCCTCCGCCAAGGATGGCGAAGTCATCCACTACAACCTCTCCGGCCAGCTGGGTGGCGTTGGACATGATGATATGGTCATGGAGCAAGCAATCGTGTGCAACGTGAGAGTACGCCATAATCAGACAGTGATTGCCCACAACGGTCTGTCCCTTGGATGCCGTGCCGCGATGTACGGTGGAGCATTCGCGAAGGACGGTGTGGTTTCCGATGATAGTGAGCGTATCTTCGCCATGGAACTTCAAGTCTTGCGGTATAGCACTTACGACTGCAGAAGGGAAAATCGTACAATCGGTGCCGATGCGTGCGCCACTGAGTACGGTGGCGTTGGGCATAACCTTGGTGCGAGCACCGATTTCAACGTTGGCTTCGATGTACGCAAACGCCCCGATCTCTGCTGTGGGGTCAATGATAGCAGAAGGGTCAACACATGCGAGGGGATGAATCATATTATTTATTATTTTGTTATTTACTGTTTTTCCATTTAGATTTGTTTGGGGTAGATCTTGTTGCGGAGTTGGCGGGCACATGAGGTGTTGAAGGTGTGTCCGGGTTTCTCGGCATAGATACGTCCCTGTATGCGGCATCCTACGAGTGAGAGATCGCCAATGATGTCAAGCAGTTTGTGTCGCGCCGGCTCGTTGTGGAAGTGCACAGGTGACAGGTAGCCCAGTTTGGTGGCATCGAGATGCGGTTGGCCGAGTTTGTCGGTGAGATAGTCCAGCCCCTCTTGTGACATAGGCATCTCATAGATGACAAGTGCGTTCTTTAGATCGCCGCCTTTGATTAGTCCCATGCGTAGCAAGGGTTCAATCTCCCGCACGAAGCAGAACGTACGTGCTGCGGCTATCTCTCTGGGATAGTCGGTGAGATTGTGCAGTTCGGCACGCTGACGCTTGAGTATGCGCGATGGATAGCACACCTGCACCTCCACCTCGTAGTTATCACTCGGCAGGATGAGCAGGCGGTTACCGTGCTCGGAGATATACTCAATCGGTTCGCGCACAACATACACCTCAGCCTCAGCCTCCTGCTCGACTAAGCCGGCCTCTTGTATCATCTTAACGAACGGCAGTGCGCTGCCATCTAGGATAGGCAGTTCGGGGCCGTCCACCGAGATGAGGCAGTTATCAACCCCCATGGCGTAGAGGGCTGACAGCGCATGCTCCACGGTTGATATACGCCAACTGCCATGCTCGAGCACTGTACCGCGCTCCGTAGCGGACACGTAATCGGCGTACGCATGGTGCGTTGGCTGGTCGGGAAGGTCGGTACGACATAGACAGATGCCATGGTTCTCGTCAGCAGGAGAGAACGTGGCGTGGATATATACGCCGGTGTGTAGCCCTTTGCCCTCGAAGCTGAAGGGTTGTGCTAATGTATGCTGTTTCACTGTTCTTTGTTTTTCGTTAGTTGGTTGAGCTGTTGCTGCACCTCGGGCAGGTGCTTGAATACGACGGATGAGCGTCGCCAGTTCATGGCATCAATAGCCGGTGACCCCTGGTACTGTCCAGCCTTGCGTATAGAGCCCGCCACACCGGTCTGCGCGCCGCAGATGACCTGATCGGCTACAGTGATATGACCTGCCACACCGACCTGTCCGGCCATGATGCAATGGTGACCCATGGTGGTTGAACCGGCTATACCCACTTGCGCACAGAGGAAGGTCGATTCGCCTACCTGTACGTTGTGTGCCACCTGAACGAGGTTGTCAATCTTGACATTCTTCTTCACGCGCGTTTCACCCATCATGGCGCGGTCGATGGTGGTGTTGGCTCCGATCTCGACATCGTCTTCGATAACTACTGTGCCAATCTGTGGGATCTTGTGGTTCACCCCCTGTTCATCCGGCTCAAAGCCAAATCCGTCAGCCCCGATCACGCATCCCGAGTGGATGATGCAGTCGCGTCCGACAGTACAATGGTCGTACACCTTGACGCTGGAATAGATAATCGTATTATCACCTATGGTTGTGTAATCGCCGATGTATGCCTGGGGATAGATCTGCACGCCCTTGCCAAGTCTGACACCCTTGCCTATATATGCAAATGCGCCTATATACGCATCTTCTGGCAGGGTGACCGATGCGTCCACGAACGCGGGTTGCTCAACGCCAGTCTTTCTCGGGCGCATGAACTCAGCCACACCTTGAAGCAGCGTGCCTATTGCTTGCCGGGCGTTGGGTACAAGGATGAGTGTGGCCTTGCATGTGACGGAGGTATCATACAAATCGCGCGTGAGCAGAACGACAGATGCTTCGGTGGTAGCCAAGGCCGGCAGAAAACGTTGGTCTGTGACGTAAGAAAGCGTACCGGGTTTACCCTGTTCGATAGGACTGACGTCATTGACGGTCACTTCGGCCGAACCGATGATCTCGCCGGAAACGAATGCGGCTATTTGTTGGGCTGTAAATTGCATGTTATAGATAGTAGAATAAGTATAACTTCTGTGGTTTGTAAGTGAGCGTCTGCAGATTGAGCATATCCGATGCTTCGGCTATATTGCGTACCGTTCCGTCGTTGTAGAGGATGTCGATGCTATCGTCCTTCTCCGAGTAGGTGTTGGAGGTGGATATATGCTCAGCAAAGAAGTATTCCGCATCACTAGTTGATATGGCAAAACGTGTAGCGTACTGCTGAAGTAGTTCTTGGCGTTCTGTTGTGGTCAGCGGTTGACTGAGCAGCTTGCCTTTGAATAGCCGTCGGTTGACAAATGCCTCTGCCAGCAATCGGAGTGTTGTGTCGTTGCTGGTCTGCCATGCCTTGATAGCCGACAATATATCCGAGTCGTCCAACAGCGCGTACTGTGCAAGAGCATGACTGTCTTGTGCAAAAGCATCGCCCGTCATGTGCCGATAAAGGAAGTAATGCAATGCAGGCGGGCAGAACAACTCAACCCCTTCGCGTGCAAGCTGCTTGGCGCGGTCGAGAATCTTGATCAGTAATTGCTCTGCTGCCACACTGGTTTTGTGCAGATATACCTGCCAGTACATCAAACGGCGTGCTACCAGGAACTTCTCGACCGAATAGATGCCTTTTGCTTCAATCACCAATCGGTCGTCCACCACATTGAGCATCTTGATCAGTCGTGCTGATGCCACACTACCTTCTGTCACGCCGGTAAAGAACGAGTCACGACAGAGATAATCCATTCTATCCATGTCGAATTGCGAAGAGATGAGTTGGTGAAGGAAGTGCTTGGGGTATTTGTTGCGGAAGATAGCGATGGCAGTATTGAGTGCGCCGTTCATCTCCCTATTGATCTGCTCCATCATGATGAGCGAGACCTCTTCGTGGGTTATGCCTTCGATGAGCGTATGTTCCATCACGTGGGAGAACGGTGCATGTCCCAGATCGTGCAGCAGGATGGCAATCATTGCTCCGTCAGCTTCATCAGGAGTAATCCCGATGCCCTTCTGGCGTAATGAAGCGATGGCTTCGCTCATCAAATGCATGGCACCTATTGAATGCAGGAAACGACTATGTTGGGCACCGGGATAAACGACATACGACAACCCAAGCTGTCGTATGCGGTTCAGGCGCTGCACATAAGGATGCTGCAGAACGTCGTAAATAAGTTCGTTGGGTATGGATATGAATCCGAATACCGGGTCGTTGATAATCTTGCGCTTGTTAGCCATGGGCAACTGATTGCTGATAACTGATTGCAGATAGTCTGTTACCCCAAATATGTGCGCAGCACTTTGCTTCGCGAGTTCATAGCGAGGTTGTGGAGTGCCTTTTCCTTAATTTGGCGCACACGCTCGCGTGTGAGACCTTCCTCTACACCAATCTCCTCCAGTGTTTTCTCTTGAACGCCTTCGCCTACTCCGAAGAACTTGCGAACTATGCGTTGCTCGCGGTCGCTGAGAGTAGCCAGTGCACGGTCGATCTCCTGGGTGAGCGACTCGCTGATAAGTCCTCGGTCAGCACGCGGAGAATCCTGGTTCTCCATCACGTCGATCAGGCTGTTGTCCTCGCCGTCTACAAACGGCGCGTCCATACTCACGTGACGTCCTTGCATGCGCAACACCTCGGCAATCTTGTCGATAGGCATATCCAACTCTTCAGCCAGTTCTTCGGCTGAAGGGCGGCGTTCGAACTCTTGTTCAAAGCGTGAGTAGGCTTTCTGAATCTTATTGAGTGAACCTACCTGGTTGAGAGGCAGACGCACGATACGTGCCTGTTCGGCAAGTGCCTGCAGGATAGACTGACGGATCCACCACACGGCGTAAGAGATGAACTTGAATCCGCGGGTCTCGTCGAACTTCTCAGCGGCTTTAATCAGACCGACATTTCCTTCATTGATAAGGTCAGGAAGACTTAGGCCCTGGTTCTGATATTGCTTGGCAACTGAAACCACGAATCGGAGGTTGGCATTCACCAGTCTCTCACGAGCAGCCATATCACCATTGCGGATTCGCCCTGCCAACTCTACTTCTTCCTCGACGGATATCAGATCTTCGCGACCTATCTCCTGCAGGAATTTATCCAGCGATTGGGACTCGCGGTTGGTGATGGATTTGGTAATCTTTAATTGACGCATATAGTCATTAAATACTTTAATTTGCCGATAGCGAGAGTGATTCGGCCGGGATTCGAACCCGGGACCCACAGCTTAGAAGGCTGTTGCTCTATCCAACTGAGCTACCGAACCGTCTCGTGATTACAGGATAGCCTCTACTAGCGGTTGTAGACGGGGTTTGGGGGTGTAGCCTACGCTACGGTTAACCAATTGACCGTTCTTGAAGAACAGGATGGTAGGGATATTCATGATGCCGAACTGCTCGCATGTGCCGGGGTTCTCATCCACATTCAGTTTGCCGATGATTGCCTTGCCATCGAACTCGGTTGCCAACTCATCAATCACGGGGTGCATCATCTTGCACGGGCCACACCAAGGCGCCCAGCAGTCAACCACCATGGGCTTACCCTCGGCCAATAAACTCTTTAGGTTTGAATCTGTAATTTCGTGTACCATATTCTGTTTTGTTTATATTATTCAACTAAAATAATTCGTAAAATTTTAACATTTCACCTTAAAAATACTAACAAAAATCGTGCCTAATGCGCCCTGCTGTCATAAAAACCGGAATATCGCCAACTTGTCATGTCAAAAGTTATTTCAGGAAGCGAAGTTCGACGCGTCTGTTCAGTTGCTTACCTTCAACGGTTTCGTTATCTGCGATGGGGCGGGTAGCTCCGTAGCCGTTAGCCTCAAGTAACGAGGCGTCGCAGCCGTGCTTGACGAGGAACGAGCGAACGGATTCAGCGCGCTGGCGGGAAAGCACCATGTTCTTCTTGGGATCACCGGAAGAGTCAGTGTGGCCGCTGATTTCCACGCGCAGATTCTTCTGCTTGATAATTTCCGCAACACGTACAAGCTCGTTCTCAGACTGCGGCAGCAACTCGTATTCGTTAACAGGGAAGAAAAGGTTGTTGACTTGTACGGGTATTCCCTGCTCAATCATCTGCTTGTATGAAGTGAGTCGGATGTTCTTCTCGATATGTACGGTCTTCGTTTGCTGACTCAGGTCGATATTGTTCGATAGCGGGAAGTAGCGTTCGTCGTCGATATAGTAGCCGTAGTTCTTGCCCAGAGGCAGTACGAGGTAGAAGGATCCGTTCGAAGGGTCCGTCTGTGACTGACCGATACTCTCATGCGTATCAAGATCCTCCCAGCGAATGGTTACGCCTACTGTCCGTTCTGTTTCATCACGCACCGTGCCGGATATGGTAGCCACGGCGTTGGGGCGCATATTAAGCGGTAACTCGAGGGTATAGAGGTCGTCACCATTGGAGTAGTACGCGGTGCTACCATCGGTACTGAACTTATATCCCCATTCTGCTCGCGGCGAGTTGATCTGTGCACCGAGATTGACGGGATCAGACCACTCGGTCCAGGAGTCATTAAGTCGCGTTGTTTTGAATACATCCAGGTCGCCAAGATTTCCGTGTTTGTCCGAACTGAAGTACAATGTGCGCATATCCGGGTGCAAGAACGGTTTGCGCTCCATGCCCGGAGTATTAATGGTCGGTCCAAGATCGATAGGATCGCTCCAATTGCCATCGTCATCCATCACTGTGACGAAAAGGTTGACTGACGAGTTCACCTCGTTCTCAACTTGCTTTTGTGCCGCGAAGAGCATAGCGCGTCCGTCGCTTGTTATCATAGCATCGCTCTGCCACGTGGCAATATTGACCTTGTCAGATAGGGGGGTGGGACGCTGCCAGCCTTCGGATGCTTTGGATGTTGAATAGAGTAACCCGTTGCGGAAGAATATTAGTTGCGTACCGTCCGCTGATACAGATTGCATAGCTTCGTTGGAAGCCGGCGAGTTGAGTTCGGTGACAGGCATCGCACGATTCCAGCCGCGCGAGTTGCGGGTGGCGAAATAGATATCTTCGCTGTTTCCTGCTGCTTTGTCGTACACCACGCGCACGAAGTAGATTGTTTTGCCATCAGCAGTCAGAACGGGGGAGTACTCCTTCTGTGGTGTATTAATGGAGTCGGAGAACGCCACGGGGGTTACTTCCTTCTGTAAGCCCTGCTCAAGGGCTGCTATGAGGCTTTTATAATCCGAACTGTCTCCAAACGCATCGGCAAAGGGACGTACCGTTTGTAGCGCCATCTCGGGGTCTTGACGAATAATGTAGTCGGATATGAGTGAAAGCATCCACTCGTATGCTACGCGGTAGGGGGCTGCCAGTTTGATGAGTGCCTGCCAGCCCATATCTGTAGTCAGAACGGTGTTGTATTGTTGTACGATCTTTTTGTCATGTGCCTCCAGATCAGCGAAACGCGGGTTGGGGTACTGTTCGTGGAATTTAGTGATATCGGCTACCACACCGGTGCTGCAGTATATATCATGAAGCAGCGTCCAGGCGGCATCCCTAATATCTTCACATGGTGCGTTTTGATAAGCAAACAATGCAGCCGGAGTGCTCTGCTTGTTGCGGGCTATCTGCAGGATAGCATAATACATGCGTCGTTGCTCCATCGAGTCTTTGCGCTTGCCTGCTTTCTCTTTGAGTGTAGTCCAGTCGCCTGCTTTGATGAATGCTTCGTACTTGTCAGCCGCCTGTTTGGCGAGCTGCTGCTGGGCATAAGGACTGTCAGGGTAGGTGCCGATATACGTATTAAGTGCCTCCTCGGTCCCCACGCGCATTGCATCGAAAAGCGCGATGGAATAGATTTGCTGCCATGCGTCCGGCACATTCTCCGCCTCGGGATACTGGTCGATGAACGTGCGATAGGCATTCAGCGTGTTCTGCTTTTTCGCCAGTTCGTACGCTAGCATGTTGCGTCGGCGAATAGCCTCCTTTACATCCGAACCATTGGGATTTTGTTCGATAAAGAACTCAAACGAGCCCACCGTATTGCGCTTTTCAGCTTCAAGAAAAGCGAGATGGCTGAGATGCTCTTTGGCTTGCCGCTGTAGTGAAGGAACAGCGCGGGGGTACGACTTGAGGAAGTTGTTGTACGCCTCCTCGGTATCCAATGCTTCCGCATCTTTCAATGCAAGGGCGCACACCTCATGAATGGTTGTGTTTAGCAGTTCCTTGGTCAGCCCCTTGGCGATTAGTTTATCCTGCGCAGATGGCTCCAGGCGAAGGAACTTCGACTTGCAATCGTTGATGTACTTATAGGCTTTGGGTATATCCCGCCCGCTGTACTCATCAAGCGAATATAGTTTGGCTGCAGAATACAGATAAGGCACATCGGCGGGATCTTTGGCCAAATGTTTGTCAATATCCTTAATGGCTGCATCGTAGTTGCCTTTCAGCACCTGCTTGAGGGCTGGATATTCGTACTCTTGTGCTTGCAGCAAGCATGCTATTAGTAAGGCTATTACAAGAGGTAAAGACTTCTTCATAGGCGTGAGTTTATTACATTGGTTAGTTGCGGGATTAGAACTTGTCATCCCAGAATATTTTCTTCAGAAAGCGGCATAAATAGTTTTCCCAATTATCCCATGTATGTTCGCCACGGCTCTCATAGTAAGTATATTCGAAATTGTTCTGATCAAGCCACATACGAAAGTCCTGCAGTTGTGCATACAGGAAGTCGTCACGCCCGATAGCCATCCATAGCATTGGCGGCATAGAGGTCATGCGACGCATCTCTTCCATCCAGTTGTCATATGCCGGCGAACCAAATTCAAGTTGGTAGTCAAAGCCTGTTGTCCTATACTGAGAATCCATTTCGGGGGAGACTTGCTCATCGCCTCTGCGCGGGATAATTACGGGCGAGAACAACCCTACATAGGCAAATTGTCCGTACAGATAATGTGCCACGTGCATGGTGTGAAATCCTCCCATGGATAGTCCGGCAATAGCTCGTTGTCCGGGTGCGGTGTTGATGCTGTAGCGGTTTTCGGCAGCCTTCATAAACTCGCGGAAATGCTCCTCCCAATAGCCGGACATCTCGTACGTCTGCTCCTGTTCGCGCGTGAGTTTACGCCAATGGGCGGAGCCTTTAGATGTGTCAATTGATTCCCCCTTCGGGGTGACATTGGGCGCGTTCATCAGCAGTGTACGTTCGTCAGATGGTATGCTACCAAGAAAATTATCCGGCATAATTACCACCATTTCCTTAACTTGTCCTGCCTTAAGTAACATTTCCATCCATCGCAGCAGATGTCCCTGTTCCGTCCAATCGTCCTCGGAGCCAAACATCCCATGTTGTAGGTACAGAACGGGGAATACAGCCTCTTCCATCGAACTGCGTTCGGCATACTGATAGGGAAGATATACACGGCATGGAACCCCTAGCAAGGTGTCGCGCCGGATTGTACCAACCTGCTTTGAGGAAGCCGCAACCGGTTGTGATACAACGGATAGTACTACCAAAGATAGTATGGAAAGATACGTCTTCATTCGATTAGAGATCAAGTGATAATTGTACATCCGACTCGCCATTGGTAATGGTGAACGGGATAGAAGGCTTTGCCGCTGTTTCGTTATCGCTGGCCGGTTCTGCTGTCTCAGCCACACCGGTAGTTTCCGGCGTTTCCGTTGTTTCGGGCATCTCCGGTACCTCCGGCTCGGGTTCGGGCGGTGCAGGAGTTATATCGACAATCTTAGCGATATCATAGTTGCTCAATCGTTTGCCTCGTGCCTTGGCTGACTTGACATCGATGAACTCCGCCATGACTACATCCAACGCAGGACGATTTTCGTCAGCGAACTGCAACTGGAAGACAGCCTCTTCGCGGTCAGAGAGCACTTGCATCCTGTGTCCCTCTGCCTCGCCAAGCAATGACTGCGGCTTAGCAAGTGCATCCGCCAAAGTGAAACGTTTGCCGTAATAGAACTGCAGTTCATCGTTCCACATTGCCAGCGACCACACTTTGTCCGGATTCCACTTCTCGATGCGTAGAATGTTGTTATCAAAGTGTGCAGTGGGGTCGAACGAGTTGAGGTAATAGTTACCCTCGGTGGTGATGACCAAAATACGGTCTTCATCATTGAACTCACCGAGGTAAGTGCCTTGCTCGTCGTAGTTGACGCGCAGTACGTCGGGGTCAAACCACACTTTGCGTCCGCCCAGCGTAGAGTGACCTTTCTGCTTTAGTGTAATTGATTTGACCTCAAACTTCGTGAGCACGTTACCCATCGCGTTGCGGTTCTTCACTGCCAGTTCGGACAGATCCTTGAGCACCTCAATCTTCTTAAGATGCAGTTGCGGCTTGAGAGCTACACGTATTATCTCTGCCTCGCCGTTGGGGTTGGCTGTAAAATACACCACTCGCGAACCGGGCTTGCCCTGCGTGAGATCGTACTCCTTGTCGCGTGTCACGCCTGTTACATGGAAGCGCTTCATGTAGTAGATGCCCTTCTTGCCATCGCGATAGACCACGTTGTAGATCGTGCGCACATCATCTTTTTTGAAGATAGCGATGTGCAGGATGTCGGTACCGATGAACACTTTCTCCGCCACGCGCGTGATTTTGTACTTTCCATCTTTGTGGAATACAATGATGTCATCAATGTCCGAACAGTTGAACAGGAACTCATCTTTCTTCAGCCCAGTTCCAACGAAACCATCTGCATAGTTGATGTATAGTTTCTCATTGGCTTCAACAACGGTCTTGACGTTGATGTTCGCAAAGTTGCGCACCTCCGTTTTGCGCGGATAACGTGCGCCGTATTTCTGCTTGAGCATCTCGAACCACGTTATCGTATACTCGGTCAGATGGTTGAGGTCGTGGATGGTAGCCTTAATCTTTTTTTCCAGATCCTTCATGAGTTCATCCGCCTTCTTGGCATCGAACTTGGTGATGCGGATCATGCGTATATCGAACAGTCGCTCTATATCCTCAGTGCGCACCTCGCGGATCAGTTTGGCTTTGAACGGCTCCAGCGCCTGATCTACGTACTGAATGAGTTTCTCCTTGTTCGGCGCTTGCTCATAGCCTTGCTCCTTGTAGATGCGGTTCTCAATGAAGATCTTCTCCAGCGAGGTGTAGAAGTACTGTTCCTCGAGTTCAGCTTTCTGTATCTCCAGCTCCTGACGCAGCAGATCTTTCGTGTTGTCCGTTGATAGCTTGAGCAACGTGGATACATTGGTGAAGATTGGCTTCTTGTCCTGTATGACGCAGCAGTTAGGCGAGATCGACACCTCGCAGTCGGTAAAGGCATAGAGTGCATCAATTGTCTTGTCGGACGAAGCTCCGGGGGCTAGTTGCACCACTATCTTTGCCTCCTCGGCAGTAAAGTCATCGACCTTGCGGATCTTGATTTTTCCGCGATCCTGCGCCTTGAGGATTGTGTCGATGATCTTGGAGGTGGTAGTGCCGAATGGCACTTGGCTGATGACAAGTGTCTTGTTGTCGTCTGCCTTGCTGATTCGCGAGCGGATCTTGATCACTCCGCCGCGCTCGCCGTCGTTGTAACGACTGACATCCACCTCGCCGCCTGTTGGGAAGTCGGGGTATAAGGTGAACTCCTCGCCGCGCAGGTACGCCAGCGATGCATCACACAGCTCAACGAAGTTATGCGGCAGGATCTTGGAGTTCAGACCTACAGCTATACCCTCCACGCCTTGCGCCAGCAGTAGTGGGAACTTGACAGGTAGATGCACAGGCTCCTTTTTGCGGCCGTCGTACGATGCCATCCAGTGGGTGGTCTTAGGGTTGAACACCGTTTCAAGAGCGAACTTTGACAGCCTCGCTTCGATGTATCGCGGTGCTGCAGCACCGTCACCAGTGAGGATGTTACCCCAGTTACCCTGGCAGTCGATGAGCAGGTCTTTCTGTCCGAGCTGTACCAGCGCATCGCCGATAGACGCATCGCCGTGCGGGTGGTACTGCATCGTCTGACCAACGATGTTGGCTACCTTGTTGTATTTGCCGTCGTCCACCGCCTTCATCGCGTGAAGGATGCGGCGCTGCACAGGCTTCAAGCCGTCCTCAATCGCGGGAACGGCACGCTCAAGAATGACATAAGAGGCATAGTCCAAGAACCAGTCTTGGTACATGCCTGTCAAATGGTATTTAATTGCGTCGCTGAAGTCAGCCATGAATAGGTTTAGTCTATACGCTTATTGATAATTACATAGGTGATGATACCAATAAATTCAAGCGCCAGACTGGTAACAAGCAGACCATTGCTGGGAACACTGAAATAATAAACACACAAACAAATCACTCCGCAAAGGAAGATGATTAATCCGAGATTTTTAAGTAAAGAGTTCATATCTGATGGATTTAATAATATACCACTTTTTCCGAAAAGCCTACAAAGGTACGAAAAAAAAATGACTTTTGCAAATAAAAAATCATTTTATTGCATTTTGTCACCTCTAAAATACCAAAAAGAGCCTAAACAGCCCTAAACTTGCCTCCGGGAAATGATTTTACACGCTTTTTCATCTCCAGAGTCATTAAGTGCGTGATGATATCCGAGTAACTGATATCCGTTTCTTCCGCGATGTCATTCACCAACAATCCGTCTTCCGCCTCACGTAGCATCCGGAGTAATGTCTGCTCGTCGGCCGACAGGTCGCTATCGTCGGTAGTATCCAACCCTTGCAGGGTTGTTTGCACGGGACGCGCTGTGGTAGCCCACAACATGGCTTCAATCAGGTCATCGGGTTTCTGCAAGAGCGAAGCATGCTGATCGCGAATCAGTTCGTTGCAACCGATGGATGCATCATCTCCTATTCGCCCAGGAACAGCAAAGACGGGACGGTCGTAATCAAATGCCATAGAGGCGGTGATGAGTGAGCCGCCGCGAGCATGAGACTCGACAACAATAGTGCACTCCGACAAACCCGCGATGATGCGGTTGCGTGCCACGAAATGGTGCCGCTCGGGCGTATTGCCGGACATGAATTCGGTCACAATACCGCCGTTCTCCAGAGCGCGAATAGCATCCGGACGATGGTAGGCAGGGTAGATCCTGTCCAGTCCGTGCGCGGGGATGATCAGCGTGGATATACCGGCCTCCAGCGCAGCGCGGTGAGCTGCTATATCTATCCCATACGCCAAGCCGGAGATGATGGTCAGCTGCGGCAGTTGAGCTGATAACTCAAGAACGATATCTCGTGTGAAGATTTTGCCGCGTTCGGTAGCCTGGCGAGTGCCTACGATGGAAATGAAATGTCCGTCCCGGAAATTAATATTGCCCTTAGTGTATAGCAGCACCGGGGCGTCTGGACATTGAGCAAGCAGTTGCGGATAGTCGGCATCATGCAAGTAGTAGGTGCCGATCTGATGTTTTTGTATAAACTCCATCTCCTGCTGTGCTCGCTCCCATGACTTGGCTTTGCCGGCCAATGCTATCCGCTCCCAAGCTTCCTCAGGGTCAGGGTACGCCTGCAACACTTCGCGCGCTACCCGTTGACGACCTTCGTACAGGTGCGTCAACGCGATAATATAGGGCAATTTGTTCGTTGCTATCATTGTTGCTGAGTCTGTCGTTTGCTTTTGCGGCTTATCCAAAGCTGGTAAATGGCAAATGCGGTTACGCCTAAAATGGTGCCTATTCCGTCGGCCAACCAGTCTGACCACTCGCACATGCGCGGAGGGAAGTAATATTGTGCCCACTCCATCAGTCCTCCGTATGCTACCGGAAGTAACACTGCTACCGTGTATAACATATATGTGTTCAGCCGTGCGCGGTAACTATCCCTCGCCAAACACAGAGCCAACACCATGTAAGCGACCATGTGCCCCCACTTGTCTGCCAGCGGTACATCAGCCATCATGGCAAATGGTGCATCCTTGATGAGGCTGAGGTAGGTGATGCCTATTAGCACAAGCAGCGATGGCCCAAAGTGCCACCACCGCTTGCTATAGGATGCACAATTAAGAGGCATATAGACGTGTTATTAGCGGTCGGACAGATGTATCTTTGTCCCATAGCACAAATCGCCAGCGTCACCCAAACCGGGAACGATATATTTCTTCTCGTTCAGTACCGGATCAATCGCTGCACACCACAGAGTCACATCCTCACTATCGTTGAGCGACTTGCGCAGACAATCTATTGCCTCGGGGGTGCCGATGGCGCAGCACAGATGCGTGTGTCGCGGTGTGCCGTGACGAAGCAGCGCGAGGTAGCCCACCTCCATTGACATGCCGGTGGCCAGCATGGGGTCAACGAGTATAAGCGTCTTGCCTTCAATATCCGGCGCTGCCATATACTCAGCTACAATCTCCAGCTCCTGCTTGCCGTCAACGATGCGACCGGCACGACGATAAGCACTCAAGAAAGCGTTTTCTGCCCGGTCGAAGATGTTCAAAAATCCCTGATGCAACGGCAAACCGGCACGCAGGATAGTTCCCAGAACAATGCGGTCGGTGATTTGCGGAACAGTGGCAACACCCAGCGGCGTGGTCACATCCTTGGGTGCGTAGTTGAGGCGCTTGCTTACCTCCACCGCCATGAGTTCACCTATGCGTTCAATATTACGGCGGAAACGCAACGGATCACCCTGGATGTTCACATCGCGAATCTCGGAGATGAACTGGTGGAGAACACTGTTGTTCTCCGATAAGTTAATGACTTGCATAGCTTATTTTTGTGATTTTACGTTTTTCGTCTCCGACTTGATGATATCACGATTAGCCTTAAGAGTAGACTCCAGTTGCTTAAGGTCAGTCTCCTTGTTGGTGAGCTCGTTGTTGTATCCGATCAAGCTGGTGCGGATCTGCTGAACCTGAACCAGGTGATTTGACACCTCTGTCTGGCGGGCAGTCGTACCGTTGATAGCTTCGTCCAGACCTTGCCGTTGAGCCTGCAATGACTGAATGCTCTTGGCTCTGGTGTCAGTGTCTATGTCAATGGCTGAGTTGAGGTAACGGTGCTGCTTGTCGATCATCTCTTTGAGTTTGTTAAGCTCGCTCAGCTCTTTTTCCGACAGCGATTGCAGACTCTTGAAGGAACCTTCAGCCTTGTCGGCATACGAGGACATTTGTTTGTAATAGTCCTTTTCGGCCTTCAGTTGTTTCTGCAGGTCAGAAAGCATCTTTGAGTCATCTTTCATCAACTTGTCAAGGCGCTGAAGTTCCAGCAGGTAGGCAGATCCCTGATACGTCGCACGCATCGTGTCAAGATTAAACTCTGTCAACTTGAAGGTAATAGGAATAACGCGTTGAGCTGACATTGACATCGAAATCATCACCATAAGGGTGAAAAGAATTGTTTTTTTCATATTTTTGGTATTTAAAAGTATATTTATTTCGCAGGTTTGTCAATAATTTTCATTTTGAGCATGCAAAGATACAAAAAAATTTGGTAATTTGCAAAAAAAATTGTAACTTTGTACGATTTTATTGAATTTGTCATCAAATTAATGGATCATATTAAGCAATTTGTACACCATATTTCAAAAGAACTGGTCAATTTAATGCCTCTTGCGCAGTTCGATGGCGAGACAATTATTGTTGATCAGCCGCAGCAGGTTGACGAGGCTGTCAAGTACCTGCAGGCTTGTTCTGTTCTGGGTATTGACACTGAGGCAAGGCCGTCGTTCACTCGCGGCATTCACTATCCTACCGCTTTGGTGCAGATCGCTGATGAGCATCGTTGTTATCTGTTCCGCCTCAATAAGATTGGCATGCCGGCTTCGCTTGCCAAGTTGTTCAGCAATAGAAGCATCTGCAAGGTAGGACTCGCTTTCAAGGACGACTTGAACGGGCTCCGACGCCTGCATGACTTCAAGCCGCAGAACTGCGTCGAACTGCAGTCGCTCGTGGGCAGGTACGGGATATTGGATCTTAGCCTGCAAAAGATATTCGCCATCATTTTCGGCAAGAAGATTTCCAAATCGCAGCAGCTCACCAACTGGGAGGTGGACACCCTTACTCCTGAGCAGGCACGTTACGCCGCTACGGATGCGTGGGCTACGCTGCTGATCTATGAAGCGCTTCTTGACAGCGAACCGCTACCCAAGCGCGAGGCAGAACAACTCAAGTCGGCGGAGCGCGAGGCGCAGATCCAACATCAGCTCGACATTAATATGCACAAGGATATAGACAAAGCGGTGGAGGTCCTGCTGAGCGGTGGCGTCATCCTTTATCCTACTGACACTGTTTGGGGCTTGGGCTGCGATGCGACGAACGATCAGGCTGTGGACAAACTCTTCCGACTCAAGCAGCGCGAGAGCGGGAAAGCTGTACTGGTATTAGTGGACTCCATCGAGCGCATCCTAGACTATACGCAGACTTTAACCGAGACTGCCGGCCAACTCTTAGAGGCCTCGAAACCTGAAGAGGGAGATGCACCCAAGCCGCTCACCATCATCTATCCCGATGCACGCAATGTGTCAAAAGCCATCATGGCCGAAGATGGTAGTTTGGGAATTCGCGTTACGTACGAGAAGTTCTCCAGCCTGCTCTGCCGCCAACTGGGTAAACCTGTCGTTTCTACCTCGGCGAACTTTGCCGGCCGACCGACGCCCAAAGCCTTTTGCGAGATTGACTCCAAACTGCTGGAAGCGGTGGACTATGTTTGTCATTCGCGCAGAGGCGAGAACAAACCCGCCAAACCCAGTACCATCATCAAACTGGAGCCGAATGGCACCTTCAAAATTCTCCGCCCATGAACCTGCGACGTAAGCAACAACTCTCTTACCTGATAGCCGATCTCATTAGTAGCGAACTGGTGTGGTTATGCTTCTTGGGATTCCGATGGATAGTTTATGAGGGACGTATGGCGTTTCTTGACGAGGTGCTGGTGCCGGCATTCAGTTTTTGGCGGCCGCTGATCGCTTATCCTATCGTTTGTGTTATTATATACTACCTAACGGGATATTATTTGCGTCCGTTCCAGAAACCAATATGGCGTGAGTTCCTCCGAACGCTGATTGCGGCGGCTGTTATCTCGTTGCTCTTCTTCTTTGTGATCATCATCGATGATAATGTGCAGAACTACCGCCAATATTTAGTCTCCCTGACCGTATTGTTCGGCCTGCAGTTCACGCTCAGTTATCTGCCTCGCTTGGCAATTACGCTGTTAACGCGTCGCAGAGGTGTACAACATACATGTGTCGTGCATTCTTTGGAAGAGGCGAAGAGCCTGCAAGTTAGTGAACTGGATGAAGTGATTATTGACCTGCCGACTAACTTTACAGATAGCCAGTTGTATGAAATCATCGCGTGCCTATATCCGCTCAAGTGCGAGATTTGCATGGTGCCGCGCGTGTACGATATATTGACTGGTGCTGCGCGAATCAGTCACATTGACCGCCCCTCGCTCATCCGTATTACAGAGCATCACATGCTTGATGCTGAACTGTGTATCAAGCGCGCGTTTGATATTACCACCTCAGCTATTGGGTTGGTGCTCCTCTCGCCATTGTTGCTGCTCATCGCTCTGCAGGTTAAGTTGTCATCCCAAGGCCCGGTATTGTATGCACAGGAGCGTATTGGTCTGTACGGTATCGCATTTCGCATCTATAAGTTCCGCAGTATGATAGATCATGCAGAGGAAGATGGTGTTCCGCGTATTACGAGCGAAAACGATCCTCGTATCACCAAATTAGGGCGCTGGCTGCGCAAGTACCGGCTTGACGAACTGCCACAGTTGTGGAACATACTGCGCGGAGACATGTCAATCGTTGGTCCCAGACCCGAACGGTTATACTTCATCAAGCAGATCATGGACCAGGCGCCCTACTACTGCCTGCTGTACAAAGTGCGTCCAGGACTGACCAGCTGGGGCCCGATCCGTGTAGGCTATACGGACACCATGGCTAAGATGATCGAGCGCCTGAACTGCGATATAGTGTATATAGAAAATATGTCGCTCCTTCTCGACCTGAAGATCATGTTCTACACCATTGGAGTTATCCTCAAGGGCAAAGGACAATAACCCATCGCATCTGATGTTTGATAACTGATTTCTATCCCATGACATACGACCAAGCCATCAAACGCATCGAACAGATTGTTCGCGAACTGGAACAAACGGAGGCGCTCTCCGTTTCCGAATATAAGAAAAAAGCAACAGAAGCCAGAGAACTCCTCAGCTTCTGTGAATCCCAACTCGTTGAGTTGGAGCGTGATCTTACGGAACAATCCTAAACTTGTTCCCGTCTGGTTTATTCCTGCTTGCTTTCGAGCAGCGCAAGTGCATGTTCCTCTTTGCGCGTCATCTCGGCTTTGGTCTCAGGTGTCTTGTCGGCCTGACCTGTCAGGTGCAGCAATCCGTGCGCAAGGATACGTACCAATTCTCTTTCTGCCGACACGCCGACTTCTCTTGCGTTGCTCTGTACTGTTTCCCACGAGATAAAGATGTCGCCATTGACGCACGTTGGCGTAGTGTAGTCAAAGGTGATCACGTCTGTGTAGTAATCGTGCCCCAGGAACTCACGGTTCACAGCCAACTCCTTCTTGTCAGAGCATAGGATATAGGTCAGTTCGCCTATCCTGAATCCATAGTAGGCTGCTACCTGACGAAGCCAGCGTTGCAGGTGTGCTGCCTGCTCGTCAAGCAGAGCTATGCGCTCCTCGCCCAATGAACTATCGAGGATGAAGTGAATCATTAGTGGAAGAACAAGTATGCGAGCAGTATGGCGGATATTATACCTGCCAGGTCTGCCAATAACCCGCACGCGAGCGCGTAGCGCGTATCCTTAATATTTACACTGCCGAAATACACTGCCAGAATATAGAACGTTGTATCCGTTGAACCTTGCAATATACTTACCAGCCTGCCTACAAACGAGTCAGCGCCATACTGTACCATAGCATCCACCATCAATCCGCGTGCGCCTGAGCCCGATAGTGGGCGCATGAATGCTGTAGGCAGTGCAGGTACAAAATCCGTGTTTAGCCCCATGGTGGCAAAACACCATGCAAGGCCGTCCACCAGCAGGTCCATCGCGCCGCTCGCGCGGAACATGCCGATAGCTACGAGCATCGCTATCAAGTATGGGATGATACCTATTGCTGTGCCGAAGCCTCCTTTAGCACCTTCGATAAACGAGTCATAGACGTTCACATTCTTCACTAAGCCCGCTATGATGAACCAGCAGATCACTCCCAGCAGCAACACGGCTGCCAGCACAGCCGACCAGCGGCTTACGGCCTCTTGCGGGAAGTACATGGCTGCTGCTATTACACCTGCAACAAACAGCGTCAGCCCCCCCAAAGTGCCCAGGATCACTCTGTCCCACAGGCTAATGTGCTGCGCGATGGCTACTGCCACTACGCCTGTGATGGCAGCAAAGTATGTGGCCAGCAGAATAGGCAGGAACACATCGGCGGGGTTAGCAGCGCCGAGCTGTGCGCGGTAGGTCATGATGCTTACCGGAACCAGCGTCAAACCGCTTGTTACCAGTACCAGGAACATGATCATCGGGTTAGAGGCACGCGACTTGTCGGGGTTCGTTTCCTGCATCTCGCGCATGGCTTGCAGACCGAGTGGCGTAGCTGCATTATCGATGCCGAGCATTGTAGCGCTGATGTTCATCAGCATGGAGCCGAATGCCGGATGCCCCTTTGGCAGATCCGGAAAGATACGCGTGAAGAACGGACTCACGCAGCGTGATAATTGATTTACTACGCCGGCATGCTCGCCTATCTTCATTATGCCCATCCAAAGCGACAGCACACCTGTCAGACCGATGCTTATCTCAAAGCCGGTCTTCGCACTCGCAAACGTTGAGTCCAGGATAGCCGACATCACGCCCGCATCACCCATCACCAGCCACTGTACCAGTCCGACCAATACAGCTACCAGAATTAATCCTATCCAAATATAGTTCAGTGCCATATTATGCAAATTTTTCCCAGCCGTCGAAGATCTCGGTGCCATAAATATTGTTCTCATCCGGCTCATGCAGCGGTGTCCATATTTGTGCAAAGAACGGGTTGTGCTTTGCTACCTCGTCCCAGTGCCAGGGGCGCTCTTCGTCCTTGCCTCTGTAGGGGAAAGGCATATCGCCGGGTGCCCAGTGTCCGCCTAATAGGATGAGTCTCGGTGTGGCCTCGAAGGTCTCACCTGTCGCCGACTGCCACTTGAGCGGCGTGTCCCAAAGTTCAAGCCCGCTGGGCTGTTCGGTCTCTGTCAGCAGTTTGCCTCCGCGGAAAGCCGCCGCTTTTTGCAGGTCGGCAATGGTCAGTTTGTTCATCGGTTTCGACTCGTCATAGCCGTGGTCAAGAAGCACAGCCTCGCGGCTGTTGTGACTCAGGTCAATGTGCTTCCAGTCGGGAATTTGCTTGTACGCTTCGAGGCTGCCGTAGTAGGCGTGGATACGTGGCTCAATGTTGTGACGGATCCACCACTGTGGGCCATGCTCCTTGCTGTATGCTAACTTGCGCATAGCTAACTTGACTATGTGCGGCACCAATTTGGCGGCTTTCGTGACGCGCGCTATACGTATAGCTTTGGGTACACTCGGCGATTTGGCCATCAGTGCGAAATACTCCTTGACTGGTATGTTAGCGCGGAAGGGGATGATCTCGTTCAACTTGTCGCTATCCAGGTACCACATACCATGGAAGTTACGCGTGGTGAACCACTTGGTCTCAAAGATCTGCTCTGGCCTGGGACATCCGATGGCATCTAGCAGCAAGCACTCAAACTCATAGTTCGACAATCTATACTCCTCGCCCGAACCTATGTTGTAGTAGTTCTTCCAGAACGTGTCAGGCACTTCGTCACGGCACACGCCTTCGAGCAGCCTGCCGCTGTCCTCCACCGTAGCCCACTCCAGCACGCCGCGGATAGGCACGTGGAACATGATCGGGTCGTAGTTTTTCAGGATAGCCGGGTAGAGGATGCCTGATTGCCGGAGACTAACCCACTGCTTGATTGGTGAGTTGGTGATGATGCGCTCCGCCATCGCTTTGGTGATGCCATAGTGATCATACGCCGATACGCATATAGGGTCGCCTGTTCTGCCCCAGTGCAGCGGTTCGCGGCGGTCGCCCATCTGCGCCACACTGCCGATGTACACCACTTTGGGCTGCTTGTCTCGCGGCTGTGCCAGCACGGCATCGCGCACGTGGAGGGCGGCCGAGATATTCGTCTTGAAGGTGGCTTTAGGCCTATAGTCGGCAGCTGGCGAAACCAGTCCGCCTACGTGCAGCACTATATCACAACCCGCTACACCCTTGAGCACATCCTCGTATCGAGTCAAATCACCCCAGATGACGTTCAGCGACGGGTACTGCGACATGAGCGGCTCAAGCAACTCTTTGTTCTTCGTGCTCGGACGAGCCAGCACGCGTACATCGTAACGCTCAGGATAACGGAGCAGTTCGTTCATGCCGGCTTGCCCCATCGTGCCGGTCGCTCCTGTCAGGAAAATTACTTTCTTCATTTGTTCTCTTTTATTTTCTTCCACACTTGCTTGATGTAGGAGCGCGTATGCTCAATCATCTCTCGTGTCGGGAAGCGCCTCTCCTCGGCTTGTTCCTCTTCTTTGTATCGGTTGGCCATTTCTACATCGTTGTCCGTAAGCACAAGTAACTGATCGCCTTCCTGCAGTTCGCTTTGCCCGCTCGGGACAAAGAAGTCCTCGCCTCGGCGCACCATGATCACCAGTGTCTGTGGCGGCAGATTAATCTCGCGCAGATGTGAACCTTTCTCGAGCATGTCACCTTTCACTTCTATCTCCGTGGCTGAGGATTGAATCTCTTCCGGCAGTTCGAGGTCGAAGTGTTCCAGTTTCTTGAGCTTAACAGGCTCAGTTGCCACTTGCAGGCGTTTGGCCATGCTCGACAAGCTGGTGCCTTGCGTTAATAGGGATACAATGGTGCATAGGAAGATGATGTTGAACAGCAGGTCAGCTTGGGGTACGCTCTCCGCCTTGCACATCACGGCGAAGATGATCGGTACGGCACCCTTCAGACCTACCCAACTCATAAACAACTTATCCTTATGCACAAACTTCTTGAACGGCACCATGCACAGGTACACCGCTATCGGACGGGAGATAAATGCCATCACTATACTGATAATCAGTCCGGCGAACAGTACGTGCCAGTTCAGCAACTCGTGCGGACGAACCATCAGGCCCAACATCAGGAACATCACCAATTGCGCCAGCCAGGTCAAACCATCGAAGAACGACTTGGTCTGATGCTTGCGGGTGAACTTGCTGTTGCCTATGATCAGGCCGCCCACATACACTGCCAGGTACGGATTGCCCTTCATGAAGTATGTCACGCTAAAGATGAAGATACACGCCGTGAGCACCATGATCGGGTACAGCGACTCATTCGACAGCCTGGCACGCCTCATCAGCTCCACCAGCCCTTTGCCGAAGAAGAAGCCGATGACCGTACCCATCACCAGTTGGATAACGATGGTCTGCACAATTTCCAACCCCGGCACCGATGATTTAGTTGTCACCACGCCGATAAGGGTAGTGGTCAGCACGTATGCCATCGGGTCGTTAGCGCCGGACTCCAGCTCCAGCAGCGGACGCAGGTTGTGCTTCAGACCGATGCCGTTCGTGCGCAATATGGAGAATACCGACGCAGAGTCGGTGGACGACATAGTAGCGGCTATCAGCAGTGCCATGCTCATCGATACGGACTGAAAGGCATTCAGCCAGCCGAATACGTAGAACAGGATGACGCCTGTTATCAATGCGGTGATCAGTACGCCTGCCGTGGCTAAGGTCACACCCGGAGCAAACACCGGACGGATCTCGGTCAGTTTGGTGTCCATGCCGCCGGAGAACAGGATGATGCACAGGGCTATCGTACTCAGCGCCTCGGCTGTCTCGGTCTTGATCATATATCCGGCGCCGTCGTCGCTGAACAACGCACCTATTCCGTCCTGACCGAACAGCATACCAACAGCCAAGAACAGCAGCAGGGCAGGCACACCGAACTTATAACCGATCTTGTCGGTAAAGATGCTCGCAAAGAAGAGCAATGAGAGTACTAATAAAACAATTTCAACCTGCATGGTTTAACGGGACTTTCAATGAGTCGTGCCTGTTATTTGGCTTTTGTTTTCTTTAGCAGATATTCGTCAATGATCTCAACAATGTTCTCCTTGGGGTACAAACCTTTCAGTATGATCGGCTCGCCTTCAATGGGGATATATAGTATCTGCGGAATACTGCTGATACGGAACACTCCTGCCAGTTCGCGTTCGCGCTCTGTGTCCACCTTGTAGAACTTCACCTTGTCGCAATAGGTCTGACTTAGTTCCTCCATGATGGGCGCCAGGCGTTTGCATGGTCCGCACCAGGTGGTGTAGAAATCAATCACGCACGGCAGGTCGCCCTTGTACTTCCAGTCGGGGGTGGTGGTATAGTCGAATATCCGTTCCTTGAAATCCTGTGTGGTCAGGTAGGATACATCCCCTGCCGTTGCGGGCAGCAGCAGGCTTGCAATCATCATGGTGGTAAGCAGAATACGTTTCATATTATTGTCCTTTCATAAATTCGTTGTAATCCTCCATCGTCTTGCCATTGCCGATGAGTTGACTGTTGGTTTCGGTAATGGGGATGATGGTTATTTGTCTGTTTTGCAGCAGGGCTTGCATCTCCGGGCTGTCGGTCAGGATGCCTATGTACCACTCCGCCTCGTCCATCGACTCCATGCCGCTGATGCGCAGGGTTGCGCCGGCACTATAGGCGGTCAGGGTGGTCAGGTCGAAGTCGCGAATGAGGAAGCGTGTGAAGTTGAACAGTGCTACCTCATAGAGCAGGTTGTTCAGTTCAGCCTGCAACTCATCATCGGTCATGGTGTGGGTTACCGGATAGATCAGCAGAACGAATGCGCGCTCATCGCGTGCTGCGGAGAATTGAACAGTGGTGTCGGCAGCTTGCACCTCCACCTGCATATCTTCGCGTTTGCTCGACAGGGTGGATACAGCGCCACCTTTCTGACTTTCCATGCCTTGCCCGAGCATGGCAAGCATATTGCGGCTCATGGCTGCCAGTTCGGAGTCGGGGTAGCGGCTGATCATGTCTCGTAGCGATGCGCCAAAGGCCTCCTTGCCCTCAGTGCGTGCTTTGGCTACAGCGTTCAGGAACAGGAAGCGTGGCATCAGTGGCGACAATGGGTAGTTCTGCTCAGCATGATCGGTGTTCGCCTTGACGGTGGCAAATTGTCCGGCGCGGTAAGCGTTGTAGGTGGCTTCGTACAGCGAGTCTTGTTCTGCAGCCATCTGACGGAGTTGGGCGAAGTACTGCGGGTTGGCTACTATCTGCGCCTGCTTGCTGTCGGGGTACTTGCTCAGGATGGCCTGACGACTTTCCTCAGCCGCAGCGGTATTGTTATCTTTGAGTGCATCCAGGTATCGCATGTAATACAGCTCCACGCAACGTTTGTCCTGCGGGAAGCGGCGGCAGAACTCCTCAAAGGTAACCTCGGCCTGGATAGTGTCCTGCAACTGGTCTTTGTAGATGAAAATCATCTTGAACAGCGCATCGGCTATCGTCGAGTCGCTCACGGCAAAATCTGCTGGTGTACGAGGAATCTGTTGCAGGTAATAGGCGGGGTCGTATATATCCGTCACACGAGGTTTTTCAACCACTGTACTGTCGGCAGCCATGCTGTCAGTCAACTCGCCCGTTTCGTCCTCGGATTCTTCGTCGGTGGCGGAAGGCGTCCAGTCGCCGGATGAGGCTTTGCTTCTGCGGCGCCAGTTGTCCTCCAGCGGACGGTTGCCCCACTTGCGTGTGAACTCTTGCTTGCCGTTGCGCATGAGTTGCGGGTTGTAGAAATACCACTCGGTGGATGCACCTGCGCCGCCTATCATCTTCGACGTGTTGACGCTGGTCAGTCCTTTGTCGCGTGCCTCACGTTCGCGTTGCGCGGCGCGGGCGGAGTCCTCGGCTTCGGCTTTGCGCAGGTCGGTTACCACTTGCTCGGCTATCTTCATCTGCTCCTCCTCGCTCAGGGTGCTCAGGTGCTGCAGTGAGTCCTGCAGTTGCACGGTGCTGTACTCCTTATTTAGTTCATCAAGCACCTCGGCTAATACACGTATGCGCTGGTAACCGTCGGATTCTACCGGCAGGATAGTGATGGCCTCGGAGTAGCAAGGGGCGGCTTTGTCATACTTGCGTTGGGTGTAGTAGATATCTCCGGCTTTCAGCAGCACGGCGGCTTTGTCCATGCCGGTTTTCTCGCTCTTCTCGATGGCCAGTTCGTAGTTCTCCAGCGCATGCAGGGTGTCGTGCTGCGCCAGATAGATATCGCCTATTGCGCCGTAGAGCACATCCAGCTGCTCGTGGTACTTGTAGTTCTTAGCCATGTTATTGAGCTTGCGTATGGCTTTCTTCTTGTCGGCGGAGAGCTGTGCCATGCGGATGCGTGCATTGAAATCCATCACCACGGGCGGGTAGAGCCTGATGCACTTCTTGTAGGCATCGTAGGCGTCCTGAGGTTTGTTGTCCAGTTCGTACAGTTGACCGAGCACATATGCAAAGCGTGCACGGTTGCCCTTGCGGCTCTCGTCTGGTAGGGCGAGTTTTACGAACGGTATAGCTTCCTTATACTGCTTAGCTTTCAGGCGTATGTCGGCAGCTGTGGCGGCATATAAGGGTGCGTTCTTGCGCTTGAGGTTGTCCGCCTGCACCTTGCTGAGCATATCTTCGGCTTCGTACAGCCAGCCCATCTCGGCGTAGGCACGAGCCACCCATAGTTGGCATTGAGCCACTACGTCGGGGTCGAACTCGTAGTGCCGGATCACGTAGTTGAATGTGCCCACTGAACCGAGGAAGTCGCCCTTGTGGAACTCGGCTTGCCCGAGCAGCAGCCAGGCTTTGGACAACTCCTTGTTGAACTCGCCTTGCTTGAGCCAGGCTTTGTACTTGGGGTCTTTGGTGCGCTTGGGGTCGGGTTTGGGCTTGGATTTGATGGAGTGCAACTTGATGCACTTGCGGCACTTCTCAATGGTGCGATCCATCTTGGAGGTGGATGCTTCGGCGGCTTTATGGTCGGACACCGGGTACAGGGGCAGCACCTCGCCGTAGTTATCCTCGTGCGCTGCGGCTATCTGTTCCAGACCCTCCTCGTAGGCTATCCGTCCGTTGAAGTGGATGTTGTAGCGCGTCTTCATCTGGTGATACGCACGCACCGCACCCGTGTTCTTCTGCGTCGAACAGGAGCAAAGTGCCAACATAACCAGCATGAATATGTGTATCTTTTTTATCATCTAACAATTTAATTCCTTTTCGGACTTGAAAGTCCTTTAATGTGCGACGGGGCGGCTATGAACTCTTTGAGATAGTTGGGCTCGAAGTAAGCGATCTGCTTGCCCTCAATCACCTTCATCTGAATTCTGTCTTCTGCCAGCCTTCCAGTCCATGCGCCGGTGGGTACAATGCCGTCTGCCCAGCGGGCATTGGGATGCGTGATTACCGACTTGCATTTCTCTGCGCCATTGCCGCAGAAGCAGACGATGTTCTTCTCCAGCACCTCAGCAAAGCTGTCTGCATCAATCACCTTGGCCTGTAGCGGTTGCAGTTCGTTTAGGCGGGTGTCGTACAATGCGCAGTACACCTCCATCCTGCGTGCATCAATCATCGGGCAGATCAAGACTTCAAATTTTGGACTCTTGCTCGGTTTTGCCGATAGGGAATCTTGAAATCTTGCAATATCGGTGATTGCCGCTCTGGCGATTACCGCGAGTGTCGGCACAGCTATCAGTGGCACATCCAGACCATAGCATAGCCCTTTGACCAATGAGGCAGAGATGCGCAGACCGGTGTACGAACCAGGACCTTCTGACAGTACTATGCCGTCAATCTTCAATCCGCGTGCTGCGGCTTCGGTTTGCAGTTCGTGAACATATACAGCCAGCAAGGCAGCGTGGTTACTCCCCACCATGTTCAGCCGCTCAGCTATCACCTCGCCGCCCTCAAGCAGCGCTGCCGAACAGACTTCTGTCGAACTATCGATTGCTATCTTTGCCATCTCACGTATAGGCGCTCGCCATGCACCAAACGCATGGGCGCACACAAAAGCCTACAAAGTTACGAAAATTATTTGACATTTGCAAACATTTGGTCAAAATAATCGTATTTTGTGCAACAAAATAGAACTTTGCATCCCAAAATAATCGTATTTTGTGCAACAAAATAGAACTTTTGCCCCACTAATTGCGTTTGCTATGTCAAACCTCTATTATCAGCTCGTTTGGTTGGGTCTCGGTGTCGGCATCAACATTGGCTTTGGCTGTGCTCTGGTTGAGCAGGATGTCGGTCAGTACATCCTCCACGTGTGTCTGTATGGCTCGGCGTAAGGGGCGTGCACCATAGCGTGGATCTGAGCCCTCCTTGATGATCTGCTCGCGCACTTGCTGGGATATACTTACCTTGTAGCCCATCATCGCCGTGCGTGCCAGCAGACCGCTCAGCTCGATATCCACTATCTTCTCCAGCGCCTTGCGATTCAGATGGTGGAAGAACACCACGGCGTCCAGTCGGTTGATGAACTCCGGCGGGAAGGTGCGGTTGAGAGCCTTGGTCAGTATGGATTGTGAGGCACGTGTATCCGGCTGCGATGCTTCAAAACCTATACCTGCGCCTTGCTCGGCGAGCTGGCGCGTACCAACGTTGGAGGTGAAGATGATGATCGTGTTGCGGAAATCCACTGTATGTCCCTGCCGGTCGGTCAGGTGACCTTCGTCAAGCACCTGAAGCAGCACATTGAAGATGTCGGGGTGGGCTTTCTCTATCTCGTCGAACAGGATGATAGAGTATGGTTTGCGTCGCACGGCTTCGGTCAGTCGTCCGCCATCCTCATGCGCCACGTATCCCGGAGGAGCGCCCACGAGCAGTGAGGCGGTGTGCTTCTCTCCGTACTCACTCATATCGAAGCGGATGAGGGCATCTTTCTGCCCGAACATCTCCTCCGCCAAGCACTGCGCCAGGTGCGTCTTGCCTACGCCTGTGGGACCTAGGAAGAAGAACGAACCGATGGGGCGTCCCGGGTCGGATAGCCCGAGTCGCGAACGGCGGATAGCTTTCACCACTTGGCTGACGGCCTCGTCCTGCCCGATGATGCGCGAGCACAGCTCGCTGTCCAACTCGCGCAGACGCTTGCTCTCGGCTGTGGCCACACGTTGCACCGGCACGCCCGACATGATGCTCACCACCTCGGCTATGTCCTCCTCGCTGACGAGTTGGGTGTTGTCTGCATTGGCACTGGCTCCGGCTTCGTCGAGCACATCAATCGCTTTGTCGGGGAACGCGCGGTCGGTGATGTAACGCTCCGCCAGACGCACACACGCCTCGATAGCCTCGGGCGAGTATTTCACGTGGTGGAAATCGCTATAGTACGGTGCCAGTTGATGCAGTATATCGATAGTCTCATCGGCTGTGGTGGGGGGGATGACTATCTTTTGGAAGCGACGCTCCAGAGCACCGTCTTTCTCGATGGTTTTCTTATATTCCGCCATGGTTGTGGCGCCAATGCACTGCACCTCGCCTCGTGCGAGTGCGGGTTTGAGTATGCCTGCTGCATCCAGCGAACCTGAACCGTTGCCTGCCCCCATCAATGTATGTATCTCATCGATGAACAGGATGATCTCCGGGTGTGCGTGGAGTTCCTGCAGCACGTTCTTCATGCGCTCCTCAAACTGGCCGCGGTACATCGTACCGGCCACGAGCACTGCCAGATCGAGCGAGATGATGCGTTTTCTCTGTAACTCCGGCACGTCGGTGTGAATCAGTTGCTCAGCCAGTCCCTCAACGATAGCCGATTTGCCTACCCCCGGGTCACCGAGCAGGATGGGGTTGTTCTTCCGACGTCGGGCGAGGATTCGCATCACGCGTGTTATCTGCTGCTCGCGCCCTACTACTGGGTCAAGCTTGCCCTCCATGGCCAGGCGCGTCAGGTCGCGACCGTAGGCATCCAGCGCAGGCGTGTCGCTTTCGGTTTTTGCCTTTCGACTTTTGTTTTTCGACTTTTGGCTCTCTACTCTCGACTCATCCGCCCCATCCTCCATCACTCTCTCCGGTTTGGGAAAGAGCGTCTCCATCGTCTCGTAGGTGATGCCGAACAGATCAGTCAGCACCATGCAAGGGTAGTTCAGCCGCTCGCGCAGGATAGCCATCAACAGGTGTGCCGAACCCGCCACCTCTGCAGCATAGGCATCGCGCTCAATGGCCATCAGCCGGATGATGCGCTCCGAGGCTGACGACAGATGCATATTGCCGGCATCCACTTGCTCGGGTTGTTCTTTGCGCGCATGTTTTTCCATCTCGCTCTTGAATTGCCGGAAGTTGATACCTGCCTTGGCGAGCAGGTCGCAGGCAGTACAATCCTTTGTGCGCAAGATACCTAACATCAGGTGATCCGGATAGACCTGCGCATTATTCAATCGCAATGCCTCCTGCCCTGCAAGTGACACGATATCTCTAAGTCTTGAAGTATAGTCCATAATTCTGTCTGTCAAATTGTCGCTGCAAAGGTACGAAAAAAATCTTACATTTGCAAATGTTTGTTTTTTTACAATTTGTTAGTTCGAAGTTCCCGCGAGCAATGCGCGTAGTAGGGTAGTAGTGACGTTTGGTGGCGGCTACTTGACGGGTTTGTGGCGCCAACGATAGGCCAGGCCGAGTTCTACGCGCTGGGGGTACATGCTATCCAGCGACGAGGCGGTGACGTTACGCTTCTTCCACTCCACGATATCCGAGAGGCTGACCAGGTAGTTGGCCATGATCTGTATGCCTAAGGGGAACTCATAGGTGACGGTGGCTCCGAGGCCGTAGTTATTGTCTTGGAAGGAGTAGTTGGCTGTACTCTCCTTGCCGATGTTCGATGCGTAGTTGAAGTGGGTGTACGGTCCGCCGCCAAACGAAAGATAGCCCTTATCCAGATTGCCGAAGCGTGCCAGGAACAGCACGGGTATATCCACGCCGAACGAGTAGAGGTGGTTCGATTCGTTGGGGTCCTTAAAGTAGTTCTGCTCCACGGTGAGCACCAGTCGGCCCTGAATAGCAAAATGCTTGGTGACCGAAAAGTCAATAAAGCCGCCCAGATCGCCTCCCACCTTCATGTAGGAGGAGAAGTGCCGGCCATCCTGATGGATGATGTAATTGCTGATATTCGCTGTGAGCAACACGCCGCCGGTAACGATCTGCGGGAGCTTCTCCTGGTCGATGGTGTCGATGTTGATCTCAGTGTCCCACTGCCGGAAGTATTGCTCGGCAACAGATACAGGTGCCACTTTGACCTGCGCACTACATAGTAGTGGCAGCAGCAAGGCTAATATGATGAATGAGCGTTTCATATGCTGTTCCATTAAGGTCTATAAGGCAAATCGAACGGTTATCTTCACGCCGTTTCGTCCCCAGGCACCGATCTTGCGTTTGTGTCCGTTAGGCAGTTCGTACTCGTTGTAGGTGAGTCGGCGTACATAGTCGATGCGGATGAACTTGAATATATTCTCAAATCCTGCGGTTATCTCCATGTACGGCAGTTTGCCGATGGGTGAGCTGGTGTAGCCGGATACATATTCGCCATTGGCGTCGAAGGTTGATGAGTCGGGGAAGCGGTACAGTCCCTCGTTGCCTGGCAGGTAGGGGTTGTTTTTGGCCGTAAGGCCACCGTAGATACCCGAGAACGACACTACGCCGCGGAGTTTCAATCGGTTGATACCGGGGATGCGGTTCAAGATCCATCCTTTGAAGAAATAGGTGGCGTAGAGTGCCACGTACTCATCCATGATGAACTCCATGGGTTGCATGAGGTTGAAGGCGTTCTTGCCTAGGAAGATGGAGGTGGAGGTAGTGGGTGTGTATAGGTGGGTGAAGGGCACCTTGTTCCAGATCATACCGGTTTGGATGCGCG
Source organism: uncultured Bacteroidales bacterium (assembly GCA_946403215.1). GTDB lineage: Bacteria > Bacteroidota > Bacteroidia > Bacteroidales > Paludibacteraceae > Colicola. Next base: position 34,538 of record CAMIZG010000009.1, read on the forward strand.
CGTCGAGATGTCCGAAACTGGAGAACCAAAAGCGCTTTTCGGCAGTGAGTTGGGTGACGTTGTACAAGAATCCTTTACCTCCGCTGGCTCGGTCGTCATGGAAACCTATCTGGTGACGAATGCTGATGACGGGTGCGTCCTGCTCGAGTGTGAACGGCGTTTCCACTCCTGAGCGGTTGATGGGGAAGTCGGCGCCTGGGGAGTAGCGCAGTTCGAGCCCCAGTTCGTAGTTGTGGTAAGCCTTGATGCGCTCCGTAGAGCTGATAGCTCCCAATGTATCGTACGCCAGTACGCGGTCGTAGGTCATGGCTCCGGCTGCCTCGTTGTACTCGTAGTCAAGGTTAGCCTTGGCGGTGAGCTGGATGGGTAACTCCTTGTTGTACATCAGTCGGGCTCGGGCTACGTATTGGAAGTTCTTCATTACCACCTTCCCCGTCGGTATAGACATAAGCACATGATCTCGATCGACTACGCCGAACTGCTGTCCGGGTTCGTTGACATCGTAGTTAAGCGACAAGGCGAGGTAGTCGCGCAGCGGTTCGTACTGATGGTAGCGCTTCTTGTTGAAGGAGTACATGAGTGTCAGATCGCCTTTGGGGCGATTGTCACCAAAGCCGTAGGCGGCGTAGGTGGACAGGAAAAACTGCGGATGCAGATTAGCCGTGGTGGTGCCGCCTATACGCAGACGGACACCCTCGAGCATGTTCCAGGAGATGGTGTTGTAGATAGGACCGAAATCCCATTTCGATTCTCCCCAGCGCGAGGACGGGACAGTAGCCACATACTCGGTGCCCAGTGCATCCAGGGTCATGAGCAGGGCATTGAACTTAGGCGTGGACTTGAACTCATCCACCAGATCCATCACCGATGACTCATAGAACGACAACGGCTCCGGGCGATGCTCATCCCAGTAGCGGAAATCCTCGCGGATAGAGGTGGTGTCGGCAGGTTTAACGCTATCGGTCAGGCCATAGAACGGCGAATAGACCTCCTTGTCGATGGGGCTGTCGAAGTCGAAGTCGGTGTATATCTTCGTCTGCCGCGCCAGCAGCGTGCGCTTGCGGTCGGTGAGGTAGAACTTGCAATAGGTAGTCGTTCGGTCAGGCACCCACAGGCCATTATCCAGCTTCTTGTACTCGTGTGCGATAGAGTAGTCGCTCACGAAGTTCAGGTTGATGTGCGGCGGTATATTGATGGCGTACTTCTTGAGCTTGTAGGTCGAGTCGTTGACGATGTACATGTGTCCGGTGAACGAGTAACTCTCGGAGTTGACGGGTACGAACGCGAGGTCAATACACGACACGCCGTCCACCATGATCGTATCCATGATGTAATACTGGTAATACGCCACCGCCAGTTGCGAGGACAGCGGTGATACGAACCGGTTGAATAGGATGTTCATGTTATCGTCGTTGATATCTACGTCCTTGAAGATCGCTTTCAGCTGATTCTCCAGCGTGCGGGTAGAGATGAGTGACTCCAGACCGAAGAAGCGCTTGCGCTCCATCACCTCGCGCTCGCGGTGCGGCTTCTGCTGGTAGTACTCGGTACACATGTTTTCGCGGATGGACAGGGTCAGGGCAGGATAGGTGCCGGTGGTGTCGATGTACTTGCGGACAAAGTCAAATGATTTCCACAAGCCCTTGTTGAAGTTGGGGGTGAAGTTATCCAGCGCATACGACTGCCTGTGGTAGGTGGAGGCGGTGTAGTGATCCTGAGTGCGTGGCGTGAGCGAGTCTTTGTGGGCAATCACATTGCGGATGAGCTCCACTGCCGGATTGCCCTTGCGGCGATACTCCTGCTTGCGATGCTTGGGCGTGACCACAATGTCCTGCAGGTTGTACACATCAGGCTTCATCTTGATCTTGATGTTCTTGCGCTGCTGTCCCGGGCGGAGGGTGAACATCTCCGTCTTGTAGCCCACCATCTGGAAGTTGACGGTGGTGTAGCCTTCGGGGTTACTCAGACTGAAATTACCGTCAAGGTCAGAGGTGGTGCCGTACTGTGTGTTGAGCGAGCCTTGGCTGGATGATTTGATGAAGCACAACTGCACGAACGGCAACGGCTCGCCGGTCTCGGCATCCAGCACCGTGCCCGCAATCGACACGGTCTTGTCCTGCGCCAACGTAATGGACAATGATCCATTGACTATTGATAGGATCAGCAATCCTATCCGTAATATTCTATGTAACCTTTCAGCTCTCAAACTACTATCAACTATGCACTCTTATGCTACCCTTGCAATGCAATAACAACCCACCATAACCAGCACTACGCCTATCCACTGCCAGTAGCCAACCGATTCGTGGAAGATAACCAATCCTGCCAACATACCGAAGATGAAGCCGAGACTCGTTAGCGGGTAGATCTGCGAGAACGGGTACTTACTCAGCAACCAGAACCAGAACAGGTTAGCAGCGATTAGAGTGACGACAGCCACCTGCATCCATAGGTTGAGGATAACATTGTTCCAAATATGCGCCCAGGTCCATTGCCACTCGGGCAAGTCCTGCATGGCGAGCTTCAGCGCTACCTGCCCGAACACTAACATGGCGGTCTGCAGGAGCATCAATAAAACCATTACTATCATTTTCCGTGCTTGATCTTATAGGATTCTTTTATGTCGCGGTAGCGGAGTATAACCTCGTCGATTATATCCTCCCAGCTGCGTGCGATGGTCTTTGAGGCGCGTTTGCCCACTTGTTGCAGAATATCGGGGTGCTGCATCAGATACTTGATGCGCTCGGCATACACCTGCTTGTCGTTGGGCGTGAGGAAACCGTTGACATCGGGCTGTATGACCTCGGCAGCCGTTGACTCCTGGAGCATCAGTGCAGGTGTGTGCATAGCTGCTGCTTCCCGAACCACAAGCGGTGCATTGTCGTACAACGAGGGGAAAAGGAACAGATCAGCAGCGGCGTCGATGCGCTTGAGGCGTTCGCGGTCGAGGATGTTACCGAGCATGGTCACTTTGTGCGCCAAGCCTAACTCCTTGATCTTTGTGCGAATGTCATGAACGGCGTAGCCCGTACCAACCATGAACAGCTGCCACGGCTGCTCCTTGATCAGCGCCAGTGATTCGAGAATAAAGCCTATGTTCTTCTCCCAAATATGCTGTCCTACGAATAGAAGCATCGTATCCCCTTGCTCCAGACCTAACTCTTCGCGCATCTGTTGCCGCAGGACCTTGATCTCTTCCACGGGCGTAGAGAAGTCGTTGCCGTTCTCCACCACTGTCACGGCACCCTTGTATCCGTACTCGCGCAGCGTGGGCTCAACGGCTGCCTGCGGAATCCACACCTCGTCGGCTTTTTCGTAGAACCGTACCACACGCTTCACCATCATATCTACGATATCCTTGCTTGGTACGTTGTGCTCAAAGTCCTGGCGATACTTGGAGTGGAATGTGGCTACCAGTGGTATTTGCTGCGACTTGGCAGCCGAGCGAGCCAGCGTAGCCGTTGTGAATGGGCAATGGGCGTGCACCAGGTCGAACTTCAACCCTTGCCACTCTTGCAGGAAGATAGGCGAGAAGTACGGCATACCGAAGCGATAGGGGGCACGGAAAGGTATTGGCACCGAACTATAGCGGTAAACAGGGTAAGGCGCCTGCTTGATGATCTCACTGGCACCCGGGGCATAAGGAGTGATCACACTCACCTCGTGCCCCTTCGAATGCAGCCAGTAGGCGTAGTTCTGTACGGTCAGCGCCACTCCGTCCAATACGGGAGGGAAATTATCATTGAATAGTCCTATCATTGTAGTATAGCAATAAAAATTGTCAACCGAAAGAAGTGCTTGTCAGTTTTGTGCGTCCCTGAGCTTGCTTACCACTTGTAATGCAGCGTTTATGCCGTCCAGGGCGGATGATGTTATCCCTCCGGCGTAGCCTGCACCTTCGCCGCAGGGGTAGAGGTTAGGGTGGGAGAGTGATTGCAGTGTCTCCGCATCGCGCGGTATGCGAACTGCACTACTTGATCGGCTCTCCACAGCCAGGATGACCGCATCGTTGGTTAGGAAGCCCGGGTACTTGCGGTCGAAGTCACGGAAGCCCTGTTGCAATCGTTTGGCTATGAACGGCGGCATCCACTCATGCAGTGCGCTGCTGCGTGTGCCGGGCAGATAACTGCAAGCCGGCAGATCGGCACTGCGCTTGCCGCGAACGAAGTCACCCAAACGTTGGGCGGGTGCTATAGCCGGTGCTCCGCCGTGCTCGTAGGCCAAGTGCTCCAGCCATTCTTGCAGGCGCAGGCCTGCCAACGGATCGACACGAAATGGGGTCCCCGACAAAACTTGCGTAAGCGATGTTTTGGCGGGGAGAGCGGAGGCATCAGTCGCTTTTATGGAGCTCAGCTCCATCTGTGCGACCTGATTGCCGAACGCGGCGATATCTTCGGGGTTGATCTGGACGACAATGCCTGAGTTGGCGTATGGCGAGTTGCGGTGGGAGGCTGACATCCCGTTGATCACGCAGGCATCTGTGCTGCTTGTGGCCGGCACCATGTGTCCTCCCGGGCACATGCAGAACGAATAGACGCCGCGGCCTTCGACCTGGGTCACCAGACTGTATGAAGCATTACCCACGTAGTCCACATCGGTCGTGTGGTACATGAGGCGGTTGATGAGCACTTGCGGATGTTCGGCGCGCACACCCATGGCGAACCCTTTGGTCTGCAGGGAAACGCCCAGATCAGCGAGCTGGCGGTAGGTGTCGTGGGCCGAGTGGCCGATAGCCAGGATGACCGGCACCCCTCCGGCCGGAAGGGACGGGGAGAGCCATTGGCGGAGTTCAGCCATGCTTACGCAGTGGTTGAAGTGAATCTCGCCGCCATGTTCTATGACACATTCGCGCATGGCGCGGATGATGGACGGTAGTTTGTCGCTACCTATGTGTGCGTGGGTCTCGTAGAGGACAGTGTCGGGTGCACCGAAATAGTGGAAGAGCTCCATCACGCGCTGCATGTTACCGCGTTTCTTGGAGCGTGAGAAGAGTTTGCCGTCGCTGAACGTACCGGCACCACCTTCGCCGAAACAGTAGTTCGACTCATCGTTGAGGCTCACATTGCGGTTCAGCAGTGCTATATCCTTCTTGCGTTCGCTGACGTCCTTGCCGCGCTCGTAGATGATGGGTTTGACGCTGTGCTCCAGGCAGGTAAGTGCGGCGAACAGTCCGGCTGGTCCGGCACCAATGATGCGCACGAACTTCTGAGCATGGTGCACATCCTGCCAAACGGGCGGTGTATATAACGGCAACGGAGCATCCTTGGGAATAGGATGCCCGTTTTCGTCCAACAGGAGTGTGAGGTTGACCTTCAGTTGCCGCTGGCGCGCATCAACAGAGCGCTTGACCACGCGGTACTGCTCAGCCATCCGATACGCCTGCTCAGGTGAGAGCGTCAGTATGGACTGCCGTTCGGATGTCATTGCATGATTTGTGCCTCAATCTCGTCAGCCAGATCGGGGTTCTCCTTGAGGAGTTTCTTCACTGCATCGCGACCTTGGGCGAGCTTCTGTCCGTTGTAGCTGAACCAGGAGCCTGACTTCTGCAGGATACCTTTGGCTACGCCAAGATCCACCAGTTCGCCGCTACGGGATATGCCCTCGTCGAACATGAGGTCGAACTCGGCTTTCTTGAACGGGGGAGCGACCTTGTTCTTCACCACCTTGACGCGCACCTGGTTGCCGATAACTTCGTCGCCGTCCTTGATCTGGGTCACGCGGCGGATGTCGAGGCGTACGGATGCATAGAACTTGAGCGCGTTACCGCCTGTAGTTGTTTCGGGGTTGCCGAACATCACACCAATCTTCTCGCGGAGCTGGTTGATGAAGATGCAGGTGGTCTGCGTCTTGTTGATCGTGGCAGTCATCTTACGGAGCGCCTGGCTCATCAGTCGTGCCTGCAGGCCCACCTTGTTGTCACCCATCTCACCGTCGATCTCTGCCTTGGGTGTCAGAGCAGCCACAGAGTCGATGACGATGAGGTCAACGGCTGCAGAGCTGATCAGTTTGTCGGCAATCTCCAAGGCTTGCTCACCGCTGTCGGGCTGGGCAATAAGCAGGTTGTCGGTGTCCACACCGAGCTTCTCGGCATAGAAACGGTCGAACGCATGCTCGGCGTCGATGATAGCGGCAATGCCACCCTGGCGCTGTACCTCAGCCATCGCGTGGATAGCGAGAGTCGTCTTACCGGATGACTCGGGGCCGAAGATCTCAATCACTCGTCCGCGCGGATAGCCGCCTACGCCCAAAGCGAGGTTGAGCGTCACACTGCCGGTAGGAATGACCTGTACGTCCTCAACGCGGTCATCGCCAAGCTTCATGATGGCACCTTTGCCGAAATCCTTGTCAATTTTATCAATAGCCAACTGCAGGGCTTTGAGTTTCTCAGCAGATGGCTGTTTTCTTTCTTCTGCCATAGTTTTTATGTTGGCTGTTAGCCGTTAGCCATTAGCCATTGGCTGCCAATAGCCAACGGCCAATAGCTAATAGCCGGATTAATTACTTGTTCAGGGCGAGTGCAACATTAACGGCGCAAGCCACGGTGCAACCTACCATCGGGTTGTTGCCTATACCGAGGAAGCCCATCATCTCAACGTGTGCAGGTACAGAGCTCGAGCCTGCGAACTGTGCATCGCTGTGCATACGTCCGAGGGTGTCGGTCATACCATAGGATGCGGGGCCTGCAGCCATGTTGTCGGGGTGCAATGTACGACCTGTGCCGCCGCCGGATGCAACCGAGAAGTACGGCTTGCCGGCGAGCACGCGCTCTTTCTTATACGTACCGGCTACGGGGTGCTGGAAGCGGGTCGGGTTGGTGGAGTTACCGGTGATCGATACATCCACGTTCTCGTGCCACAGGATGGCTACGCCCTCGCGAACGTCGTCAGCACCGTAGCAGTTCACCTTGGCGCGCGGACCGTCAGAGTAAGCTTTCTTGCGAACAATCTTCAACTCACCGGTGAAGTAGTCAAACTCCGTCTGTACATAGGTGAAGCCGTTGATGCGGCTGATGATCATTGCAGCGTCCTTGCCCAGACCGTTCAGGATGCAGCGCAGCGGGTTCTTGCGCACCTTGTTGGCCATCTCGGCGATCTTGATAGCGCCCTCGGCGGCAGCGAAGCTCTCGTGTCCGGCCAGGAAGGCGAAGCATTGTGTCTCCTCGCGGAGCAGACGTGCAGCCAGGTTGCCGTGGCCGATACCTACCTTACGGTCGTCAGCTACAGAGCCCGGGATGCAGAATGCCTGCAATCCGATACCGATAGCCTCGGCGGCGTCAGCGGCGTTCTTGCAACCTTTCTTCAGGGCGATGGCGGTGCCTACGACATAAGCCCACTTGGCGTTCTCGAAGCAGATGCGTTGTGTCTCCTCGCAGGTGATATAAGGATCGAGGCCATATTGCTCGCAGATCTGGTTAGCCTCCTCGATGGAAGCGATGCCATTAGCATTCAGTGCGGCGAGAATCTGTTTCTCGCGGCGGTCTTGCGACTCAAATTTTACTTCACGTAACATAGTCTGTCCTCCTTAGTTTTTGCGTGGGTCGATTGATTTAACTGCGCCTTGCTCCTTGGTGGTGCGTCCGTAGGTTCCGGTAACGCTCTTGAGCGCCTCATTGGCGTCCATGCCCTTCTTGACGGCGTCCATGAACTTGCCCATGTGTACGTATTCGTAGCCGCAAACCTCGTTGTCCTCGTCCAGGAACTCCTTGGTGATGTATCCCTCGGTGAGTTGCAGGTAACGAACGCCCTTGGCCTTGGTGGAGTACAGCGTACCGCACTGCGATACGAGTCCCTTGCCCAGGTCTTCCAGTCCGGCGCCGATGGTCAGACCGCCCTCGCTGAAGGCACTCTGCGTACGGCCGTAAACGATCTGAAGGAACAACTCGCGCATAGCGGTGTTGATAGCGTCGCATACGAGGTCGGTGTTCAGTGCCTCAAGGATGGTCTTGCCCGGCAGGATTTCAGCGGCCATTGCAGCCGAGTGCGTCATGCCTGAGCAACCGATGGTCTCTACGAGTGCTTCTTCGATCACGCCGTCTTTTACGTTAAGGCTGAGCTTGCAAGTGCCCTGTTGGGGTGCACACCAGCCGATGCCGTGCGTCATTCCTGAGATGTCCTTGATCTCCGTAGCCTTGACCCATTTTCCCTCTTCGGGAATCGGTGCCGGTCCATGCTTCGGACCTTTGGCTACAACGCACATTTCTTGTACTTCTTTCGAGTAAATCATGTGTTTAAGTATTGTTAGTTAATATTGATTGTTTGTCTTGTTTTTTGGGGGCAATGTAAACCAAGCCATAGGCTGTTGGCGGTGAGGCCCCGATTAGCGAATGCGCTTGCAAAGGTACAAAAAAAAAATGATTTTTGCAAATAATTATACTATTTTTTTTCAAAAATGTATAAATTAGCAATAGAGTTGCTATCTTGACCGCTTTTAGACTATTATTTAGACCTTATACCACAAATTTCTGTATTATATACGTAGTATATAATACTAACGTGTAATACACAAAAAAATAGTGGGTGATTAGTAGGTGGTTAGTGGGTTATTAGTCTGTGATAAGTGCGTTATTCTTAGCCCGAAAAGCCTGTCAACAGCGATTCAACCCCTATTCCGAGGCGTCTCCTGTCCGGTTTTTTCCGACATACAACAGCGGCGGCATCCCTGCCGCCGCTATCGTATCGTCATTTCAGGGCAATGTCATTGCCCGCTTTTTACTTCATTTCCTGCCCCTGAACATTGTACATCTTCCCCTCGCGCAAAATTAACAGCTGCCCGTCAATCAACATCTTGCGCAGACGGGTGTCGCCTGTGGTAAGATTGGTGACAGCACTCGGCACATCGGCGGTCGTGAACGATTGCGTTGTTGTCTGGAGCACTTCGCCGTTTTCATCCTTGGCTGTGATGGTCAGGTCGTAACTCGTGCCTGCTTCCAGACCGGTGACGGTGAACGAGAAGCCCGAGGCTTGCGTTGAATTGTCGCGTCCCGGAGCAGCAAAGACTATCTCTGTCAACTGACCGTTGGCGTTAAATACAAGCGTGCAAATCACATTGCCGTTCTTATCCTTGATAACTAATTCATAGGTTGCAGCGCCGCTAACGGCAGGCCAAACGACAGCGGCAGTAGTCTCTGTCGGCGTTACTTTTACATCGTTCGTCTCGACGGTTGCTGCACCTAAGGGACGCACGTCATACATGCCCCAGAAGTCATGCGCTTTGTACGTAGCCAGATAATCGGCTGGAACATAGATGATCGTGCTATACGGCAAATTGTAATAGAACGCACCTTCCTTCACCGTAGGCGGACGCTGGCTGTAGCAGGTGATGGATGCAAATTCGTAACAGCTGCTATATGCATTATGCTCTATCACTTTTACAGACGAACCGATAATAATGTTTTTAATTTGATAGCAATTATAGAAAGCATCTTCGCCAATAACGGTTATCTCATTGCCGATGGTTACGGCTTCTGCATCGTAGGTATAGGTGTAATTATCCGTCAACTCACCTTTTCCTGTTATCTCAAGGGCTTTTGTCTGGGCATCAAATGTCCAAGTCAGCGCCTCGTCCTTGCCGCATTTGCCTGTCGGCAGATAATCAAAGACAGCCTCCATTGTAGTGTCTTGCGTCAGTTCAATTGTTCGCGGATTATCGGTATTACCATCTGCCCATTTGACGAAATAGCATCCACGGGAAGGTTCTGCGGTAAGGGCTAATGTCTCGTCACAGATTGTTAGACCTTCTCGGCTATTATCTGCTTTGCTATAACGAATATATCCGTTCTCTGCTTTCGTTGTTATCGTATAGGGCGACGGAGTGTATCTGATGTTATTACCATAGTTGCTCCAATAGCTGTTCCATTTATCGGCCGACCTATATGCGTCCAAAGAGCCACAGGGGACATATATAGAAACACCGTGGTCAAACGCATCATAATCTATTGCCGGGGGTGTTTCGCTTTGCATAGTTACACTTGTCAGACTGCTGCAACCATAGAAAGCATAATATCCAATGCTTGTCACGCTGTTGGGGATGGTGACCGAGGTCAGACTGCTGCAACCATAGAAAGCCTCACCTCCAATGCTTGTGACGCTGTTGGGGATGGTAATGGCAGTTTGTAATACTCCATTTAATGAAAGAGCGTATTGGTTATATAATCCAATATTGTTTGGGTTCCATGACTTGTTACACCAGTCGGCAAGAGTTCCCAGATAATTGATGGAAGAAATACTGCAACCATCGAAAGCATAATTTCCAATGCTTGTGACGCTGTTGGGGATGGTGACCGAGGTCAGACTGCTGCAACCATAGAAAGCCTGTACTCCAATACTTGTAACGCTATTAGGGATAGTCACACTCGTCAACCCGGTGCAACCATGGAAAGCCCGCTCTCCAATGCTTGTGACAGAGTATGTCTTGTCATTATAATAAATGGAAGTAGGGATGACAATATTTCCACTATATTTGTTATCTCCGGAAGCCACTTTTGCTGTATTGCTTGTGGGATCTAAATAGTATGTAATACCATTGTAACTATACTTGCTGGCAGTCTCACTTAATTGTTCAATGCGTACTCCATATATATTGCTGGTATTTGTAACTAATTTGATAACTACGTCACCTGCTTCGTACGAACCTGCCGGCAGAGTAATCTCACCGGCATAAGCAGGACGCTTGCCATCAATCTTCATACCGCTCCCCGTCAAGTTAGTGCCGGTCACTTCTTCACCATAAACATAAATGCTTACTCCGCGCTCACTATCGCCATTCGGTCGATAGTAAACGACAAGTTTACCATCTGCCTGTGTATAGAATGCACCGAGTTCAATTGTAGTATGGCTGCCAGCGCGGAACTCCGTACCGACCATTAGAGAGTCAACGCCCTCCCATGCAGGAGTCGGAAAAGCGGTGTTATAGTCCTCTTTTACATTCCATGTGATTGAAGTTTCGGTTCCATCCGACTTCATGAAACCAACCAGCTTAGTCCCATTAGCCAACTCATACGGAGTGTAGCTTGTTATAGTAGATTTGGTCATGTCGGGATCAGAAACGCTGAGAGCCTGGAAATCAATGTAGTTGGCAACGTCAGACAGCGTAACTACATTCACGTCTGCTTTAACTGTCATCGCTGCAACGATAGTAACTGCAAGCGCAAGAAAGAAAGAGAAAAGTTTTGTTTTCATTGTATTATACCCTGATTCGTGTCGGGCGCAACTTCTTTGCCTGCAAACAGGCGGTTAATATTGTGGTTAATTGTTATCTGTCAATCATATACATAAAAAAGCGTGAACTCCAATTGGTCTTCACGCTAACTGAGGGCTTCGCAATCCCTGTAACTGGTAGAAAAACAACCGACGTCCACGCCCGATATGTAAACCCTCCCACCCATAAGACGGGCGAGGACGATGTATATACATATCCACGAGGACATTCATTGTTGCCGCTACGACCAGTTACGAAATGTTGCGAAGATTCCAGTTAGTCGCAAACAACGTCAATAAACGCCTTTTTATGTCACCGCTTTGGTAACGCTGTCGGTGCCAGCGTGTCACATTTTACGTCTTGGCTGCTGACGGCTGCATTTTTAGTCAGAAATGCAACTATCTATCTTCGTCGTGGCCAAGCATTTGCAGGATGTTCACCACAACGATGTCATCATGTATGGAATAAACAATTCTATCCCTTCCTGACAAACGGCGGGAATATGCATTCTCCCTATACTTCAATCGCTCAGGATTACCGATTCCGGTCAATGGATGTTCGCGCAATTCCTCTAAGATAGTCCGCAACTTCTTCAATCGGATTTGGTCACCTGATTTCTTGATTTTCTCGAAGTCATCCATTGCGCGAGGCGCAAAAATCAAGCTATAACTCATAGGAATAATGCATCGAACGCTTCTTGGGAATCAATACGCACACCCTTACCGGCAGCGATGTCGCGTTCGGCGGTATCTATATCCCGATAGAATGCAGGACTTTCGTAGTAACCACGAGGGGTGCGCTGAGCCTTAACAATCCACCCTATATTGCCGGACAGGCGGCGCAGAAAATTAGCATCAGACTGTGGTAGAGTTACCTGTAATGTTCTCATTGCTGCTTCCATAATTATTCACTTTTAACCTTTGCGACCGCAAAGGTACAAAAAAAATCTGACATTTGCAAATTTTCAAAGAAAAAAGTGTGCCCATACGCACAAATAGCGACCCGGGGTGGTCGCTATTTGAGTGATTAAGTGTGTGCTCATCCGTCGTATCAAAGGGCGGCGAGGGTGGCTTTGAGCCACTGCCATGTTTTGGCGGTTGAGCTGATGCTCAGTCGCTCCTTCGGGGAGTGTACGTCGTACATCTGCGGTCCGACACTGATCATATCCATGTCGGGGTATTTGGTGAGGAACAGTCCGCACTCCAGTCCGGCGTGGATAGCCAGCACCTTCGGTTCGCTCTTGAATAGTGCCTTGTACTGCGCCACCATGGTGTCGAGTAGTGGTGAGTTGACGTTTGGTGCCCAGCCCGGGTAGCCCTCGCCGTGTGTGACCTGATCGCAAGCCAACGACAGGGCATACTCCACGTGATTCTTGATCCGGTGCTTCTGCGCCTCGATGGACGAGCGTTGGGAGGTGTTGATCTCGATGTACGGCCGTCCGTCCGGCTCCACCTTGGAGTGTACAGAAGCCAGGTTGGTGGATGTCTCTACTAGGTCGGGTATATCCTGACTCATGCGAATCATGCCGTGCGGGCACACGGTAAGAGCCGCCAGCAGACGCGATGTATCCTTGAGGCTCATCACCTCGTCGGGGAGGGCGGTAGTCTGCATTTGGCAATGGATATCGGGATTAGATGCCTGATAGACCGCCTCCACCTGTGCGGCCCGTTCGTTGAACAGGATGCGCAGTTGCTCGCGTTCCTCAAACGGCACGCAGACGACAGCCTCTGCCTCGCGGGCAATAGCATTACGCAGGTTACCGCCGTGGATAGTAGCCAGGTACATGTCGGTGGAGTCGAATATCTCGGTGAGGAAATAGGTGAGCACCTTGTTGGCATTGGCGCGCCCCTTGTTGATATCTTCGCCGGAGTGTCCGCCGGGTAGTCCGTCCACACGCAGCGTGAGTGCCAGCCACTTGCCTTCGGGCAGTGCCTGAGGTGTGTAGTGCATCCTTCCGAGCGAGTCTATACCGCCGGCGCAGCCGATGCATATATGGCCATCGTCCTCATTATCCAGATTGATAAGTCTGCGTCCTTGCAATATACCTTCTTGCAGACGGTCTGCCCCGGTGAGCCCGGTCTCTTCATCCACGGTGAACAGCGCCTCCAGCCTGGGGTGCTTCACATCGGGCGATGTGAGTGCAGCCAGTGCCATAGATATGCCGATGCCGTCGTCCGCACCGAGTGTGGTGCCCATGGCATGCATCCAGTCGCCGTCCACAGCGGTACGGATAGGATCATTCATGAAGTCGATGGTGCAGCCGGCATCCTTCTCGCACACCATATCCTGATGTGCCTGCAGGATGACGCCCGGGTGATCTTCGTAGCCCGGTGTGGCTGGTACACGCATGACGACGTTCATCGCGTTGTCGGTTACGCACTCGATATTATGGGCGGCTGCAAAATTCTGCAGCCAGCGGCTGATCTTCTCCTCGTGTTTCGAGGGACGAGGGATCTGATTGATTTGAGCGAAGAGGTCAAAGACCTCGCGAGGTTCTATTGTATTCATTGTTGTTAAGATGGTCACTTCGTGACGTTAATGTGTTGAAATGGTTTTCTTTCCAAGAAAACGTTAAATGGTTAGTCTCTCAAAAGCATATTTAACGTTTCGATGCCAATCGAAACCAGTTTAACTATTTAACTATTACTCATGCAGCGTTTCGGGTGCGATGGTGCGCAGGAAGGGTTCGGGGAACGGCGGGCGGTTGGGCATTGACGGTTCGCCGTATGCGTTGCGCACGAACTGTCCGTTCTCGACTTTACGTTCCTGACCGTCAATATACTTGGTGATGAGGTAGATGTACAGGTCTTTCCACTCTTGTACGACCTCTTGGGCCTGCTTGCAGGAGTAGTTGGTGAGCAGTTTGACGGCTTCGTCACCGTTAAGTGCCGCAACTTCGCTGTCCAGGGCATCTATCTGTGCATTGAAGCGGTCATCCCAAGCCGACTGCAGTACGCGTATCTCGGGCAGGATACGTTCGTACTTCTCGTACGCCTTGTTCGCCACCAGGTTGAAAGCCCACCAGGCAGATGTAGGTGAATACGTGTACAGGTCGCCGTTGCCCTTCTTGAAGCAGTCGGGGACTTCGGTGATGCGGCAGTACATGGGTACGTACACGTTGGTGGCTGCGTCATCGACTCCGAACCAGAATATTCCTCCGGCAGGTTTGTCACCTCGCATCTGTGAGACAAACGACCAGGCTGTCTGCTGGGTGGCTGTAGGACGCTGGTACCAGTATGCAACGCTGTCCAGATCGAACTTCAGTCCGCCGTAGCGGAGCTTGCTGCCCCACGGACCGGCGGCTGCGCCTTGGGTGATATCGAGCGGTGTACCTTCGTACTGGTCGCGCATGCAGTCCTTCATCTCCTGCACACTCACCTTATGGTTGGGCTTGATGAAGAGCGGCATTGGCTCGCCGGCATCCTTGCCGCCTGTAGCGAGGTAGGTCTGGCCGGTAACGAAGGGCAGGTAGCCGTCCATCTCATTGCTGAAATGCCGGTAGAAACTCCATACGCGTGCCTCGCAGGCAAGCAGGCCGGAGAAATCGTAGGGGTTGAACACCTTCTGAAACGAGAACTCGCTATCCTTGCCGTTGAATAACCCTTTCTTGCGGGCAAAGGGGATAATGTCTGCCGAATAGATGATATCGCCCATATCAACGATGCCTGTCTTCTTTGCGCGCTTGGCTGCGGCTTTGGTGGGAGCAGGTATGCCTTGTGTTCGTGCTTGGTTGGCATGAGCTGCAATGCAGTCGTCGGGAATGCGTGTGGCCACCCACACAGCGCCTTTCTCTCCTGCACCTTTGCCAATGATATCCATAATCCAGATTTCGTTAGGATCACCGAACGACAGGCTCTCGCCCTCGCTGGCGTAGCCGTACTCTTTGACCAGAGAGGTGACGCAGTCGATGGCTTCGCGTGCTGTCTTGCAGCGCTCCAGAGCAATGTATATCAGACTGCCGTAGTCGATGCCGACTGTATCCCATAGTTGCTCCAATCCGCCCCAGGTGGTCTCGCCGATGGTGAGCTGGTGCTCGTTGGTGTTGCCTACAACGGAGTAGGTGTGTGCTACCTGAGGAATAGAGCACAAAGGTTTGCCTGTGTCCCATTCAACGACCTCGCGAACGGAGCCTTGCGGGTGGTCGGCGGCCGGGACGAAATGCAGGTAGCCGTAGAATGAATAGGAGTCGGCGGCATACGAGATCATCGTGCTGCCATC
>CAMIZG010000010.1 GCA_946403215.1 uncultured Bacteroidales bacterium
TAGAGCTGGAGAAACGCCTGCTGCAAGAGGCCTACAAGATTGGCCTGGGTGCGCAATTCGGCGGCAAGTATATGGCGCATGACGTACGTGTAATCCGTCTGCCGCGCCATGGTGCCAGCTGCCCGATAGGACTCGGCGTAAGCTGCTCGGCCGACCGTAACATCAAGTGCAAGATCAACAAGGACGGTATATGGATCGAGAAGATGGACAACAATCCCGCCAGCCTGATTCCTGCTGAGTTGCGCAATGCCGGCGAGGGTGACGCCGTACGCATCGACCTGAACCAGCCGATGGCTGACGTATGCAAGATACTGACGAACTATCCGATCGGTACGCGTCTGAGCCTGAACGGCACGATCATCGTAGGCCGCGACATAGCTCACGCCAAGATCAAGGCGCGCCTGGATGCCGGCGAGCCGATGCCCGAGTACCTGAAGAACCACCCGATCTACTACGCCGGCCCGGCTAAGACGCCTGCAGGCATGCCTTGCGGTTCGATGGGGCCGACCACGGCAGGACGAATGGATCCGTATGTGGACGAATTCCAGGAGCACGGCGGCTCTCTGATCATGCTCGCCAAGGGCAACCGCTCGATTGATGTAACCAATGCCTGCAAGAAGCACGGCGGTTTCTACCTCGGTTCGATTGGCGGCCCGGCTGCAATCCTGGCGCAGGAGAACATCAAATCTATCGAGTGCGTGGAGTATCCCGAATTGGGCATGGAAGCTATCTGGAAAATTGAGGTTGAGAACTTCCCGGCATTCATTCTGGTGGATGACAAGGGGAATGATTTCTTCAAGCAACTTGAGCCCTGCACCGGTTGCACGATTTTGAGTTAAATTGTTAAACTATTAACGTGTATAGAGACGAAAGTTGGTTCAGGCGAATACGCCGCAAGCGGCGCTTGTCGCTCATAGACGATGACACGTTGCGCGAGTTCTGGCATGTACATGTGTCAGGGCTCGGCGTGTTCACGTTGCTGTTCCTGTTGTTCCTGTTGACGATAGGTGTACTATCGCTGTTGATTGTTTATACGCCGGTCAGGAATATCCTGCCCGGCTACTCAGCGAGTCTTCGTCAGGAGATCATTGATGAGTCGATGCGTATAGATAGTCTGCAGCGTACGGTGGATCTGCAGACGCAGTACGTAGGCATTATACGCAGTGTTGTAGCCGGCGAAGTGAAAAGCGATACAGTGATCAGTTTGGACTCGTTGCAGGTAGTGATGCAAGAGCAACTGCTGGAAGCGAAGAACGAAGTGACGGAGGCGTTCAAGGCAGAGTATGAGGAGCGCGAACGGAATAACCTGCTATTGTTTGACGCACCTATCACTGTCCCCATCTTCTCCCTGTACGCCCCGGCTCATGGTGCGGTGGTCAGTACCTTTGCTCCGCAGGAAGGCAGGCACGGTGTGACTATCCAGACACCCAACAAGGAAAACGTATGTGCCACGCTGGACGGAACAGTGGTGTACGTGAATGCCGAGGAGGACGAGACATCCACCGTGATGGTGCTTCATCAGACCTATCTGTCCGTGTACAGGAACGTGGGACGTGTGCTTTGCAGGATAGGTGATACGGTGCTAACCGGGCAGACGATAGCCATCGTCAAGGACGGTACGCCAATCACGTTTGAGCTGTGGAAGCAGGGGCAAGAAATTAATCCCGAAGAAATAATAGCATTTTAGCCATTAGCCGTTAGCCGTTGGCCGTTAGCAGCCAATGGCCAATGGCCAAAAGCCAATAGCCAAAATGAAGCAATTAGCAATACTTGGCAGTACAGGAAGCATCGGTACGCAGACTTTGGATATAGTGCGGGATAATCCCGAACGGTTCGGTGTGTACGCAATCTGTGCGAACCGTTCGGTGGACCTGCTTGTTGAGCAAGCCCGTGAGTTTCATCCGGAGGTGGTGTGCATTGGTGATGAGTCGCTGCTGCCGGCGCTGCGCGAGGCGCTGAAAGATGAGCCGTGCAAGGTTTGGGCAGGTGCAGACTCGATAGCCGAGATGGTGACCTTCCAGCCGGTAGATATCGTGGTGGCCGCCATGGTCGGTTATGCCGGTCTGCGACCGACGATAGAGGCCATCAAAGCCGGTAAGACGATAGCCTTGGCCAACAAGGAGACACTGGTGGTAGCCGGCGAACTGATATGTGACCTGGCGCTGAAGCACCATGTGCCTATCCTGCCTGTAGATAGCGAGCACTCGGCAATCTTCCAGTCGCTCATCGGCGAGCAAGCCGAGATAGAGAAGATCCTGCTGACCGCCAGCGGAGGGCCCTTCCGGAACTATACATCGGAGCAGATGACGGACGTCACGCCTGAGCAGGCGCTGCAGCACCCGAACTGGTCAATGGGTGCAAAGATTACCATCGACTCCGCATCGATGATGAACAAGGGCTTTGAGGTGATTGAGGCCAAGTGGCTGTTTGGCGTGCCGGTGGAGAAGATTGAGGTGCTGATCCATCCGCAATCGATTGTTCATTCGGCAGTTCAGTTCACGGATGGTGCCATCAAGGCGCAACTGGGGGCCCCTGATATGCGCGTGCCTATCCAACTGGCGCTGACCTACCCCGAGCGCATTGCGAGCAATTTCCCGAGAGCCGATCTGACTGCATTGGGCGCATTGACATTCGACAAACCCGACCTGAAGCGCTTCCCGAACTTGGGATTGGCCTACGAGGCAACCAACCGAGGCGGTACGGTACCCTGCGTGCTGAACGCCGCCAACGAGGTAGTGAACCTGGCCTTCCGCGAGCATCGGTGCAAGTTCCTGCAGATGTCCGAGATCATCGCCCGAGCAATGGCTGATATGCCGTTCGTAGCCAAACCCACATACGATGACTATGTGCGCATGGATAATGAAACACGGCAGTTTGTTAACAAATTATTGAAATAAGATTTTATGGCAGCAATACAGTGGATACAACTGATTATAGCATTAAGTTTTCTGGTAGTTATTCATGAACTGGGACACTTTACTTTTGCGCGCATGTTCAAGGTGCGCGTGGAGAAGTTCTACATGTTCTTCAATCCGCGTTTCTCACTCTTCCGCATGAAGAAGGTGGATGGCAAATGGCGTTTTGCGTTCTTTGCTCCGAACGTAGAGCCGGCAGCAGTCGAGCAGATTGATCCGGTGACCAAGGAGGCTAAAAAAGACGCGAAAGGGAATATCCTGTACCGTCCGATGTCCGATGAGGAGATTGCCGCCTTGCCCGAAGGTGACTGGCGTCGTGACCCAGACAACACAGAGTGGGGTATAGGTTGGATCCCGTTCGGCGGATACTGTTCGATAGCCGGCATGGTTGACGAGACCAAAGCTGCGACCGACCTGCCCAGCGAACCGCAGCCATGGGAGTACCGCTCGAAGAAAGCCTGGCAGCGGATGCTGATTATCCTTGGGGGTATATTGGTCAACTTCATCGCAGCACTGATCATGTTCGGTGCTATGCTGCATCATTGGGGCGACGATTCGCTGCCGCTGAGTAAGATAGAAAGAGGGTTGTACTACTCGCCTATCCTTGAGCAGGAAGGGTTCCGCCAGCAGGACAGGATCATATCCATCGACGGAGAGGAGCCTGCGTTCCTAACTGACGTAGTGGAGGCTATCATTGTGGAAGGCAAACGCGAGGTAACGGTAGAGCGTTTAGCAGCGAGCGGTGAGCGGGAGACGATTGAACTGACTTTATCCGAAGACTTGGGAACTCGTTACCTGGCATTGATGAACGATCACGATCGCATTGAGCGTGCTCATGCGCGGCGGGATAAGACCTATCAGAAGCGCCCTTATGTGCTGATCGGTTACTTCGTGCCGTTCGTGGTGGATTCAGTGATTGAGAACCATGCTGCGTTCTTCGGTGGCATGCAGCGTGGCGATAGTGTTGTGGATATCAACGGTGATCCTACGCCCTGTACCGTTATGGTGCAGAATGCTTTGGCAGCTCATCCTTGCGATAGTATATCTGTCGGTTTCTTCCGCCATGGGGAGTATCAGCAGGCACGTTTGTTTATTGGCGACCATGGCAAGATGGGCGTAAGCATGCTACCGATCACAGCATTCTATGAGCCGGAGCACACGGATTATACCCTGCTGGAGTCTATCCCTGCCGGCATTAAGTATGGCTGGAACCTGCTGGCATCATACGTGCATCAGTTCAGGCTTGTGTTCACCAAGGCCGGTGCCGAGTCACTCGGAGGATTCGGAGCAATTGGAAACATGTTCCCCAAGCTGTGGAACTGGTACTCGTTCTGGCATATGACGGCGTTCCTGTCGCTGATATTGGCATTCATGAACTTCCTGCCGATACCGGCACTGGACGGCGGGTACGTGCTGCTCCTGCTGCTGGAGATGATCACGGGCAAGCAACTACCTGACAAGTGGCTGGAGAAGATCAATAACGTTGGCTTCTGGATACTGATCGCCCTACTGATCTACGCCAACGGCAACGATATTTTCAAAGCATTCTTCTAAACGCAAGCAGTATGGCAGAGTATTTTGTACACGAATCCTCGTATGTGGATGAGGGTTGTAAGATAGGCAAGGGCACCAAGATCTGGCATTTCAGTCATGTGATGAGCGGTTGCGAGATAGGCGAGGACTGCAATATAGGTCAGAATGTAGTTATCTCGCCTAACGTGGTGCTTGGGCGTAACTGCAAGATCCAGAACAACGTGAGTGTCTATACCGGTGTGCGCTGCGAGGATGATGTGTTCCTGGGGCCGAGTATGGTGTTCACCAACGTGATTAATCCCCGTTCGGCAGTGAGCCGCAAGGATGAGTACAAACCTACTGTTCTGCGACGTGGCTGCTCGGTGGGTGCTAACGCAACGATTGTCTGCGGACATACCTTAGGCGAGTACTGCCTGATAGGTGCCGGCAGCGTGGTGACGAAGGATGTGCCGGCCTTTGCCCTGATGGCAGGCAACCCGGCACGCCGCATAGGATGGGTGAGTCGTCATGGCGAGAAGCTCCTTTTTGACGAACACGGGCAAGCTGTATGCCCGGCAACAGGCGAGAAATATCAACTCAAAGACGAACAGGTGACCTCGGTTTAACGATGCGTAAGTGGTGGCCGGTCATATTACTCCTTTCGATGAGTCTGCAGGCGCAAGTGATGCGGGACTCGTTGGCATCGGGTGACACCATCAATTTTCGCATACGCGAAGTTGAGGTGCTGGGGCGTCAGTCCATCTCCGGACCGGAGTCATCGCAGATGTCCGCCGTTGAGGTGCCGATGCTGCAACTGCAAACAATCCCGGCACTTGGCGGCGAGATAGATATTATCAAGGCCATTCAACTGCTGCCAGGCGTGCAATCAGCATCCGACGGCTCGACCGGAGTGTACGTGCGTGGCGGCGGACCGGATGAGAACTTGATCCTGCTGGACGGCGTACCGCTGTACAATGTGAGTCACGCCATGGGCATGTTCTCGGTGTTCAATGCCGATATGTTGCAGAGCGTAACGCTATACAAAGGCAACTTCCCCGCGCGTTATGGTTCGCGTCTGAGTTCGGTGATTGATGTGGAGCAGATAGCCGGCGACAACACCCGTTGGCATGGCGGCGTGAGCATTGGTAGCATAGCGGCCAAGATCTACGCTCAGGGTCCGATTTTCAGTGCCAGGCAACTACGCGAGCGTAAACAGTCGCAGGACAAAGATACTATCAAGGCCTCCACCACTTTCGCCCTTGCTGCGCGACGCACGTATTATGATGCATTGCTTGCTCCGCTGATGGCCATGGTATCAGCCAGAGAAATGAATGGGAGTGCGATAGGCGGGTATTACTTCTACGACGTGAATGCCAAACTGCGGCATACCTTCTCTAACAACGACCAGCTGTCTGCCTCGTTCTACATGGGCGATGATGTTATCTATGTCCGCTACCAAACAGATGAGACAACAAAAATGGATGATGGTAGCCAAACACGCCAGCAGACTAAGGTGGGTTTGCGCTGGACATCGGGGAACATAATGGCCAAGGTGCAGTACGAACATCGGCTGCGCGATGACCTCACCATGCAGGCACATCTGCATTTCCTGCGTTTCGGGTACAACCTGTCGGAGAGCCTGGACGCCTCCGCTACTGAAACACGTGATAATAAATCCAATGACTACTCGCTCACGCAAACGTTGAGTTACCAGAGCCGGCTGATGGATGCTGCGGCACACACCGATTGGTTGTATGATGCTGACCGGCACTCTGTGCATTTTGGTGCGGGCTACGAACTGCACACCTTCCGACCGCAGATAGGCAACTTCATGATAGCCGAAATGGGCACACCGGATGCCACTCGTTTTGACACTACTTACACAGATGCCACACGATTCGGGCATGAGGCATATATCTATGCAGAAGATACGTACAAGCCGGTTAGATGGTTCACGCTGAATTATGGTTTGCGTGCTGCACTATATGCCATCGAAGGCAAGGTCTATCCCTCCATCGAGCCGCGAGTAGGAATGCGTTTTCTGCTGCATAAGGATGTAGCGCTGAAGGCCTCGTATTCCTACATGTCGCAGTACGTGCACATGCTATCCAATACGTCTATCTCATCGCCGACGGATCTGTGGGTGCCTGTAACCAAAGATATACCTCCCATGCGCTCGATGCAAGTGGCTGCCGGATTGAGTTATGACATCCTCGGTCATGTGGAACTATCAGTCGAGGGCTACTACAAGCGTTCCACTAATCTGCTGGAGTTCAAGGAGGGTGCATCGTTCTTCGGTTTATCTACAGGCTGGGAGGAAAAGGTGGCTTTGGGCGAAGGGTGGAGTTATGGTGTTGAACTGTTGCTGCAGCGCAAGCATGGTCCCGTCACCGGTTGGATAGGCTATACGTGGAGTCGAACAATGCGTCAGTTCGACCGCGAGGGGATGATCATCAACAACGGCAAACCCTACCACGCCAAGTACGATCGGGAGCACGACTTGAGCATAACGCTGCAATACAGGATAACACCTAAGTTTGAAGTAGCGGGGACGTTTGTGTATGGCACAGGCAACAGAGCAACTCTGCCATTGCAGCGGTACTATGATTCGTATGAAGGCCGGTGGATGGATTACATATCCGAGCGCAATAACTTTGTGATGCCCGACTACCACCGTCTGGATCTGGCAATGAACTGGTATCTGCCCAGCCGGAAAAGCGGTGACCCGGCGAAATCTAAGGGTGGCTGGCTGCGCGATGCCGAGCATCGGATCAGTCTGGCGGTGTATAACGTGTACTGCCACAAGAACCCATATATGATGATAGTTGTCGGGAATGAGCTGAAGCAGATATCCTTGTTCCCTATATTACCCAGTTTGAGTTACTCGTTTAAGTTCTAATGAAGGTACGTCTATACATAATAGTCCTGATTACGGTTGTGCTCAGTAGTTGCGACTTCTTCTATTCGACTGTGGAGTACAAGGGTAAGGAGAGCGAACCGCATCTGTGTGTGCTCTCGCAGTTCAATGCTGCGCAAACAGAGCAGAGGATATATGTGTCGCATTCGGAGTTCTTCTTGCGAACAGAGACCAATGATCTGCCGTACGTGAGCGATGCCATCGTACAGGTGCAGGTGAACAATAATCCTGCTGTTAAGGCCGAATATGTACCTTACTCGTCATCGATGGTGGTAAAGGATGAAAATGGCGCTTGGAACTATTCGAATGCGCAGGGCGGCTACTATGCTGTCAATGTGCCTGTTACGGCGTCAGATAAGGTTAGTCTGCATGTAGAGCACCCAACGTACGGCAAGGCCGAAGCCGAACAAATCAGTCCGGATAGCCAGCCCGCGCAGATTAAGGTGGATAGCGTTTCGCGTTACGGTGAGGTGTATGGCCAACTTACCCTGCCTGCATACCGTGGAGCGGAAGACGATGTGCTAACCATACTTTGTAGGATAGATAGTTGTGTGGCGCGACTAACGATTGAGCATAAAGGCAGGACGTTCACCGATACCATACGGGTTCGCAAGGACGACCAATTGGCTGCCGTTATCTATTCGCAGAACGAATTGTTTGGCCGGCTGGATAATTACCAGACGCCCTTGGGGTACTACGGCGGTTGGGCTCTGGATGCCCCCGTGACCAAAGAACAACAGAATGTGCCATTCATTGTGGATATGCATGTGGCGATGATAGATGGATGTACGCTGGAGATAGATTCCCTCACGTTCACTATCATTACCAATGTGCGCACACAGGATGATTACAAGTACTTTGCCTCTGCGGATCGCGTAACAGGCAGGTCTCTATATGTGTCCGAACTATCTTCACAGCGTACATCGCAGGACCAAGAAGAAGATGATATAAGCATTGAGGAGTTGATGTACAATATAGGCACGATGTTTGATGTGTTGGGAAATGCCGAGTCCAACCAACTATACAGTAATCTGACCGGCATCAAAAACATGGAACCGATAGGATTCTTTTCCATCACCCATACGAGCGAAACCACATATAAATTAAAATGATAAATGGCAAAATATCAAATGACTAAATAGTAAATGTCCTTATGATACAACGTATTCAAACACTTTACTTACTGGCAATCGTAGTTCTGGGTATCACCCTATGCTTCATGCCGGTGTTGCAGTTGGTCACGTCTGAAGAGGCGGCTGAACTGCATGTATATCAACTGGGTGCCGGTGGCCTGGGGGAAATCACGAACGAGCAATGCCAGCCCGTCGTATATCTGCAAGGTTTGTGGGGATTGCTGGTCACCACGCTGCTTATCCCCTTGTTGGCGCTCGTGGACATCTTCCTTTACAACAAGCGCATCTTGCAGGCGCGCCTGAACATCTTCCTCGCCATGCTTTGCCTCGGCTATTACGGCGTGCTTGCGTTGTACGTATGGCTGGCTAAGTTGAGCATGAACGTGGATTGGCACATTATGCCGTGGGCGTCAGTGCCGTTGGTATGTTTTGTATTAACCCTTATGGCTACGCGTGCTATCCTCAAGGATGAAGCCCTGGTGCGCGCGGCCGATAGAATACGATAATTATGTTACTATCTATTCTTTTGCAGGCAACGAATATTACGCCTGAGCAAATTCAGCAGAAGCGCGACTCTGTTCGCCTGGGAGCGCAGATGATGATTGAGCATGCCCGAACCGATCCCGAAGGTTTTTGGCAGGCTGTAGGCGAAACGATGTTGCAGTTCGGATTGAAAGTGCTAGCAGCCTTGTTGCTGTACGTAGTAGGTGCATGGCTGATCAGTATTCTCAAGCGCGGTATGAAGCGCATGTTCGAACGCCGTAACACCGAACCGACCTTGGCTTCGTTCATCTCGTCGTTTGTGTCAATCTCGATGACCGTCCTGCTGGTGATCATATCAGTCAGCACGCTTGGCGTCAACACGACCTCTCTTGCTGCTCTGCTGGCTGCCGGAGGTATGGCCATCGGTATGGCCTTGTCCGGTACGGTGCAGAACTTTGCAGGCGGACTGATGCTGTTGGCATTCAAGCCGTTCAAAGCCGGTGACTTCATAGAGGCGCAGGGGCAGAGCGGTAAGGTTATTGAGGTGAATATCACTGCCACGAAGATCCTTACAACGGATAATCGCGTAGTTATCCTGCCGAATGGTGCGCTATCCAATGGTACGATCAATAACTACAGCGGACGTCCTTTGCGTCGTGTAGAGTGGTTGGTCAGTGTGTCGTACGGCGTGGATGCTGCGGCTTGTAAGAAGGCGATACTTGCTATAGTGAATAGCGACGAACGTGTGCTGCAATCCGATACAAATATGGATAAGCTCTATAAGGAATTGAATATTACCAAGTACCAGTTGTCCACTGTTAACTACCGTATGGATGCAATTCCTGCACCATTCGTGGCGCTCAAGTCACTCAATGAAAATGATATAACCTTCGTTGTGCGTGCATGGGTAAGAGGTGTCGACTATTGGGATGTATTCTTCGGTCTGCAGGAACGCTTCTACACCGAGTTGCCGCCACAGGGATTCACGTTTGCATACCCACATGTGGATGTCACAATGCTGAAAGAATAAATTACTTCTGTGAGAGAGAAAAACTGATTAGGCTTTTGACTAAATCCTTCTACCATGAAATACCCATTAGACAAAACACTTGTAGATAGTGTGTGCGGAGCATTCGGCTTGATGGATTCACACGAGTTAGGCAATGCTACTATCCGCCAGATGGTAGGTATAGTGCGCGAGATTGAGCTTCAGGCTGATTGCGAATACGTGCATATGGAGCTGGGCAATCCCGGACTGCCCTCCGAACAGATAGGCGTGGAAGCTCAGATCCAAGCTCTGCGCAACGGTTGTGCCAACAAGTACCCGCTCATCACCGGTATACCTGAGCTGACTAAGGCTGCGTCGGAGTTCATCAAGGCCTTCCTAGGCATAACTGTGCCCGAGGATTGTATTGTGCCCACCGTGGGTTCGATGCAAGGCGGATATGCACTCAATACCCTCATCGCCCAGCTGCGTCCCGACAGAGATACAGTGCTTTTCCTTGACCCCTGTTTCCCCGTTCAGAAACAGCAGAGCCGCGTTATTGGCCTCAATATCGATTCAATTGACATAGGTGACTATCGTGGTGACCGGCTACGCGTTGCGCTGGAGGATAAACTGCAGAAAGGCAATATTTCTGCTATCCTTTACAGCAACCCGAACAATCCTTCGTGGATGTGTCTGACGGAATATGAACTACGCACTATCGGCCAACTGGCTAATCGCTACGATACCATCGTTATTGAGGATATAGCGTACCTGAATATGGACTTCCGTGATCCTAATCGAGGCAAACCGTACTGCGCACCTTTCCAGCCCACGATCGGACGATATACGATGAACTGTGTTCATCTGATTTCGTGCTCAAAGATCTTCTCTTATGCGGGCGAGCGCGCCGCGGTGATTGCTGTCCATCCTGATCTGGCTCATCGTCATTTCCCCGCACTCACCCTACGCTACAACAGCGACGGACAGTTCATGCGTACGCTTGTATATCAAGTGCTGTATGCTATCTCTTCCGGGGTGTCACACTCCGTACAGTATGCTATGGCTGCGATGATGCAGGCTGCGTGTGAAGGGAGGATTAACTTTGTGCAGAAGACGCATGTCTATGCCGACCGCGCCAAACGCATCAAGCAGATCATGGAGAAGCACCATTTTCACGTAGTGTATGACAAGGATGCCGATGGCCGTCCTGTGGGTGACGGGTTCTTCTTTACCTTCACCTATCGTGATTGGACAGGCGAGCAGCTGGTGAACAAACTGATTTACTACGGTGTTTCGGCTATCTCACTCGTCTCCACAGGAGCCAAGCGCGAAGGAATGCGCGGATGCTCGGCTTCGATTCGCGACGACCAGTTTGATGCACTCGACGAACGTCTAGCATTGTTTGATAACGATTTTTCACCCAAAGAGTAAGTATGAAATTTGTAAGTCCGTCGGAAGCTGTGTCGCTCGTCAAGTCAGGCGATACGATAGTTGTACAAGGCTCAACATCCGTGCCGTTTATTTTACTGCGTGCACTTACCGAGCGTGCAAGCGAACTACGTGATGTAAAACTCATATCCGGATTTGCCGTGTACCCTGAAGATGCTCCTTATGCCAAGAAGGAGTATATTGACTCATTCCGTGCTCTATCGATCTTTGTGCCAAACTACCTGCGTCACGCAATGCGTGAGGGATTGGCGGACACGATCCCTTGCTTCCTTGGCGAAGTGCCGTTCTTGTTCCGCAGCGGACAGGTGCCTATTGATGTTGCGTTCCTCAATGTGTCTGAGCCTGATGAAAATGGTTATTGTTCCTATGGTGTATCGGCCGACATAGCTTTCTCCGGTGCAGAGTGCGCCCAGACGGTCATTGCTCAGGTGAACAAATATATGCCTCGCACGTTCGGTGACCCTGTTATCCATGTGTCGCAGATCAGTGCTATGTGTCGTGGCGATGAGCCGCTCGTTGAAGTGCCTACGCCTGTGCCCAACGATACCGAGTCACGCATCGGCCGTTATATAGCCGAGCAAATCCCCGACGGAGCAACCTTGCAGATCGGGGTAGGAGGAATCCCCAATGCGGTGATCAATGCGCTGGGCTCGCACAAGCATCTGGGACTGCACACTGAAGCTATCACCGATGGCGTACTGCCACTCATCGAGTGCGGAGTGATTGACAACTCCTGCAAAGCCCTCTACCCGGGCAAGAGTGTAGGTAGTCTAATTCTCGGTTCACGGCATCTGTACGATCATGTGGACAATAATCCCGACTTCGTCATCCGCGATGTAGCATGGACGAATGACCCGCAGAACATTCGCCAAAACCCACGTGCCATGGCTATCAATTCAGCCGTGGAGATCGACCTCACCGGGCAGATCTGTGCAGATTCGATTGGTGAGACTATTATCTCCGGTGTTGGTGGTCAGCATGATTTTATGTACGGCGCAGCTCTATCCGAAGGCGGCAAGTGCTTCATTGCGATGCCCAGTATGACCGATAAGGGACAATCAAAAATCGTGTCGCACCTTCGTCCCGGAGCGGGCGTCGTTACAACACGATTTCAGACGCAGTACGTTGTTACGGAGCAGGGTATAGTCTACCTTCGCAACCTGCCGCTTGCCGAACGCGCCAAAGCCTTAATCAGCATAGCACATCCCTCTGTTCGTGAGGAACTGGAACGTGAAGCCGTACGGCGATTCGGCATTGGTTTTCTGCGGCTTAAGTGATTAGTCCAAATCCGTCAGGATAATGAACTGCCAGGGATCAAGGTGGCGGGTGTGTTTTTCGTCCAGAACGTGCATCTTGCCGTCAAGATCGAAATAGTCATCAACGTATTTGTCAATGTTGACTGTTACATCGACGGGTTCGCTACTCATGTTGATGAACGTAATCACGGTGTTCGTCTTACGTAGATTAGGAACAAATGCATCGCGCACGCATGCGAATACCTTATCATTATCCGTTTCCAACCTAACCATCGGTGC
The DNA here is from genome assembly GCA_946403215.1 of uncultured Bacteroidales bacterium. Taxonomy (GTDB): domain Bacteria; phylum Bacteroidota; class Bacteroidia; order Bacteroidales; family Paludibacteraceae; genus Colicola. Next base: position 12,933 of record CAMIZG010000010.1, read on the forward strand.
GCCCAGTTCGGGCGAGTAGAGCACGGGGTTTTCCTTGCGAGTGCGGTTGAGCACGGTGTACAGCTTACGCATCCAGCAGTTGTCGTCGCGGTCGATACAGTCCTTCTCGAAGAATTCCAGACGATGGTGATTGCCGTACTCCTGACCGGTGTATATCAGCGGCATGCCGGGGATCATGTAAGTAAATGCCGTCATAGCCATCACAGGATCCTTGCCTCCCAGACGCTCGTATTCGTCACCAGCCCAGGAGTTCTCGTCGTGGTTGCTGGTGAAGTTCATGCGGATAGCGTAGTCCTGAACGGTGGTGTCAGCTTTGGCAAAGTAGTCCCAGAGGTCTTGCACGGTGTTCTTGCCTTGTGCTACGCCGTTTATCAGGTGGTGCAGTGTCCAGCCGTAGTACATGTCGAATGCCGATTCGCAGAGTTCGAAGGCTTTGTCCTCATCTTCAGCCAGCGTGAACATCTGTGGATGCGTCTGGCGCAGTTCGCCCATAGCATCGTTCCAGAAGTCGGTGGGAACTTCGCCTGCTACGTCGCAGCGGAAGCCATCAATACCGATCTCATCCATCCAGAAGTGCATGGCATCTTTCATGGCGGCACGCATGTCTTCGTTTTCGTAGTTGAGCTTCGAGATGTCCGTCCAGTCGTACTGAACCATCAGTTTGCCGTTCTCGTCGCGATAGTGCCAACCATCGTTCTTCGTCCACTCGCTATCAGGTGCAGTATGGTTAGCCACCCAGTCGAGGATGACCTTGATGCCTAACTCATGAGCTTTGCTGAGGAAGTGCTCAAAGTCTTCGCGTGTGCCGAATTCGGGGTTGAACTCGCAGTAGTCAATGATGCTGTAGTAACTGCCCAGCGAACCTTTGCGTGTCAGCTTGCCGATGGGTTGCAATGGCATCATCCAGATAATATCTACACCCATCTCTTTCAGTTTGGGCAGTTCAGCCTCGGCAGCGGCAAACGTACCTTCAGGAGTGAGTTGGCGGGTGTTCAGCTCATAGATCGTTGCATCGTAAGCAAACTTCGGGTGCTTCAACGGTTGCGATTCTTGTTGCTTGGCGCATGACATCAGTGCCAGTACGGCCAACAAAAGGATTGTAAATCTTTTCATGTGCGTGTAGTATTTAGGGTTAATAAATGTCAATTATCAATTATCAATTGAAAAAGTCAAATCCTTTCGGTTGATGCTTACGGTCATTTTCTCGCCCATATAGGTGCGCGAGTAGATCCACTCATCGTCCGTCAGGCGTTCGGTCTGCAGATCGCCGTAGAGTAGGGGCATCGAGCTGCGGCGCAGCTTAATCAGTTGCTGTACCTCTGCGCGCATCTGTGCTTCTTGCTCGTTCAGACCGTCAAAGCGCATCATCAATCGGTTATCAGGGTCATTGGCACCTACCTCGCCGTACTCATCGCCTTGATAAACGCAGGGTACACCGGGTATAGTAAAGTTAATCGCCTCTTGCAGTAATGCTTTTCTGTAGGCTATGCCTGCATCGCCGATGCCTATGTTTCGTGTCCAGCCGGCTTCTTTGCCGTTCTGGTCTTCGTTAGCGCCAATGGCTCCACCGGCGAGCGAAGCAATACGAACCTGATCGTGGTTGCCGCTGATGTTACCCATCGTGTGGTGTGCGCCGTATGCAGCCATCGACTCTTTGACAATGCGCTCCAGTTCGCTCATGGGGAACTTATCCGCAATCACCGATTCACGAACGCCGTAGTACTCATTGAAGTCAAACTGTGCGCTGAGCATACCCGTTTTTACGTACATGCCTATCAGGTCAGGTGAACCATAGGTCTCGCCTATCATCCATATATGTCTTCCCGGAAAGCGTGTGGCAATCTTGTGCCCGAGCATGCGCCAGTAACTCTCAGGTATATGCTTGCATGCATCATGACGGAAACCGTCGAAGTCAAAGTTCGCCAACCAGAACAGGGCTGTATCGGTCATTGCTTCGCATACTTCGGGGCGCTCCAGGTTGAGCGAAGGGATGTGTGTGTCAAACCATGTGGTCAGTCGCGCCTCGTCCCAAAGCTCAAAGTTCCTGCGACCATCGGGCAGAATGCTGTCGGTAATCCAATCCGGATGCTCCTGAATAACGGGCGAATTGATATGCAGGTGATTGGCTACATAATCAAGCACAACATGCAGGTTATGTTTGTGTGCGGCATCGAGCATGGCCCGCAGCTCGTCAGGCGTACCGAAGCGGTGGTCAACGGCGTTGTTGTATATCGGCCAGTAGCCATGATAGCCGGAGAACTTGGTATAGGTTTTGCTCGGGTCGTACTTGTTGCCGTTCTTGAACTTGTAGCAGCCCCAGGCATCGGTGGGGTTTTGCGTAATAGGTGAGATCCAAATCGTGGTAATTCCCAGATCCTCGAAGAACCCGCTGTTGATTTTCTCCGTTATACCTGCCAGGTCACCGCCCTGATAGTCCACTATCGGCAGCACTTCGGGATTGTTCAGAGGCTCATCATTCTGCGGGTTGCCGTTGTAGAAACGGTCGATCATCAGGGAGTACAGCACTTGCGTCTGATCATCATTGAGCGTCAGCTGCGATGCGTCCATCACTACCTTGCCGTCCTGCAAGGGAACCAGCACATCGTTGAGCCTGGTCACACCATTGGCGGCAAACAGACGGATGAACGAACGTCCTTTGGGGCACTCCGGCAGACGCAACTCGCCCGAACGGCCGTCTTCAGCTATCGTCAGCAGGTCGGGGTCAAGCAGTTCGTCGCCTAAATAGGCCTGCACGTCAAATCGCTCACCTTCAGGCAGAGCAAACCGTATGCTCTGGTCCGTGCAACCCGTGGTCGTCAAGCCTGTAGCAAAAGGCAAGTTGGGTAGGATAGGAATGTCGCAGCGCACCTCGCCGTTCACCAGTACGGTCAGCGTCGATAGCGTGTTGTCGCCTACGAGGTCAAACTCGAGGTTAGAGTATCCAACTGCATTGTAGCGGCTCAAGGCCAAAAGGCTCACTTGCTCGTCACCGTTCAGTGCCGGCAGGTAATCGGTCAGAAAGACGTGCATCTGTTCACCCGTGAAGTGGATAGGCATAATGGGGTTAACTACCGGCTCGGCATTCGGGCAAGCCTGCTTGCCTGCGCACGCGCTCATGCAGAGCATTGTTGTGAGAAAAAGAAGAAAAGATGTAGATTTTTTCATATCTGGTAAGTGTTTGTTCATGGTTTATGCGAAGGGCATCAAGGGCGCGCCGTACTTTCGCGTTGCAAAGATACAAAAAAAAATGCATTTATGCAAGAGGCAGGTGGCAAATTGTTGAAAAAAAATAGCATTTTATTTATTTTGTACCTATATCTCGGGTAATTGTTTGCAAATCCGTAGATTTTTTTGTACTTTTGTGTAACTTTTAACGTTGCGCAGCAACCATTTTAACTATTTAACGTCGCACAGCGACCTTTATAACCAAATAATATGAAGTCATTCGTTTTCCCCGGTCAGGGCAGCCAGTTTACCGGGATGGCTAAAGATCTTTATGAAAACCATGCTACCGTTCGTAATTTGTTTGAGCACGCTAATGAGCTTTTGGGCTTTCGTATTACCGATGTAATGTTCAGCGATACTGACGAAGAGCTCCGTGCCACGCGTGTCACGCAACCTGCTGTGTTCCTGCACTCGGTAGCTGCTTTCATTGTCAATACAGTCGAAAAGCCGCAGATGGTAGCCGGCCACAGTCTGGGTGAGTTCTCTGCTCTTGTAGCGTGCGGTGCACTGGCGTTTGAGGATGCCTTGCTGCTCGTTCGTGCCCGTGCTGAGGCTATGCAGAAGGCATGCGAATTGCAGCCCGGCACGATGGCGGCTGTACTGGGGATGGCTGATGAAAGCGTGGACGAGATCTGCCGTAGTATAACCGATGATATCGTTGTGGCGGCTAACTTCAACTGCAACGGTCAGGTTGTTATCTCCGGTACGGTCAGCGGTGTGGATGCCGCTATTCCTCTGTTGAAAGAGGCCGGTGCCAAACGAGCTATCAAGATACCTGTAGGCGGTGCGTTCCACTCGCCGCTCATGCAGCCCGCGGCGGATGCACTGGGCAAAGCCATCCAGCAGACGGATTTCCATCAGCCTACTTGTCCGATTTATCAGAACGTGTGCGCCATGCCACAGACCGATCCCGAAATCATTCGCGAGAATCTGCTCAAGCAACTCACATCACCCGTGCGTTGGACGCAGACGGTTAATCAGATGGTTGCCGACGGTGCTACGGAATTCTATGAGTTCGGTCCTGGTGATGTACTCAAGAACCTGATCCGCAAGATCAATCCCGAAGTAACTGTCGGATAAGTTAGGCAGCGTCCAGAGTAATTAGGCTTTTGACTTTCGACTTTCGACTACATAAATCCATTCTCAGGATTGCCGTTCCGTCAATCCTTGCCAATATCACTATCCCCCTTGTGGGGTTGGTGGATATGGTCATTGCCGGACATATTAGTTCGGCCTGGGCTATCGGTGGTATAGCTGTCGGTACGATGTTGTTCGATATGCTGTACGGCTGTTTCGGCTTCTTGCGTGTCAGTACGGCAGGCTTGACGGCACAGGCGTATGGTGCGTCTAATCCTCAAGAGTGTGGCAATTTGTTCATGCGTTCATCGGCTATCGCCCTCATCGGGGCATTAGTTATCTGGCTGCTGCAATGGGTTTATCTGGAGGCGGTGTTGAACATTATGCCGTGCTCGCAGGAGGTAGCGGATTTCGCGCGTGCTTATTTCAAGATACGTATCTGGGCAGCACCTGCCACATTGATGCTTATGACCTGCAAGGGCTGGTTCATCGGCATGCAGGACGGCGCTCGCGCCATGGTGGCCGACCTTGTGGTCAATGGTGTGAACATGCTTGCGTCCTATCTACTGGCCGTTCACACTCCGTTGGGTGCTATAGGTGTGGCCTGGGGTACGCTTATCGCTCAATGGTTGGGACTCATCGTTGCCCTCACTATGATTGCCCTCCGCTACTCCGCCGCCTTTCATTTTTCACCTTTCTCTTTTCATTTCGACAAGCGTTTCTTCCGCCTCAATGCCGACCTTTTTGTCCGTTCACTCTGTTTCATTGTTGTGTATGTGGGCTGGACGGCTATCAGCAGCAGTTATGGCGACGTGGAGCTTGCGGCCAGTTCGCTGATGATGAAGTTGTTTATGCTCTTCTCGTTCTTCGTCGACGGCTTTGCTTATGCCGGCGAAGCACTTGTCGGCAAAACGATAGGAGAGCAATCAGCAGTCAGCAATCAGCAGTCAGCAGCTAATGACAGCAGGCTTTCGACTTTTGACTTTCGACTGTCGACACTCATAAAAGTGCTCTTTGCCTGGGGCACAGGGGTAGGGCTGTTCTTCAGCCTGCTGTACGCTCTTTTCCCTGATGCCTTGTTCGCCTCGCTCACCTCGGATGCGGAGGTTGTCGCGACTATGCACCACTACCTCGGCTGGCTGATAGCGATGCCGATAGTAAGTATGTTAGCCTTTATGTGGGACGGCATCTACGCCGGCGCCACACGCGGCAAGGAGATCCGCAACGCTATGCTATGGGCTGCCGCAGCTTTTGCAGCTGTATATTTCATACTCGCAAAATTGTCAATTGTCAATTGTCAATTGTCAATTAATCCCAGTGCCCACGCCTTGTATGCCGCCTATTTCGCACATTTAGCGGCGCGCGTGATCTATCTGACAGTCAAATACAAGTAATTTTGCATTTTTCGCGTCATTTATTTGCATATGTCCTAAATTTTTAGTACCTTTGCATCCGCAATAGCATATTTAATATCATGAAACGTATATTTACTCTCTTTTCGTGGCTTTGTATTGCCACGCTCATGATGGCTGAGATGCAGCCTATCTTTATGGAAACCTTCGACGGTTGTCTTGACGAAGAAGGCGAGAATTACGGCTTTACCGGCGGTAACGACAACCAGTGGGGTGGAAACATCGCCACGGCGATCGCTATCTATACCGATAACGATGACTGGAGTTTTACCTATTGCAACGGCGCCAAGCAGTGCATAAAGGTAGGTACGAGCACCAAGCAGGGTTATGCTACCACTCCGACTATTACCCATACGGGCGATGCTGTGCTCACCTGCCGTGTCGCTCCGTGGGAGGGAGACTCGATCTTTACCGTCTCTATCAAAGGCGGCACGCCTATTGACCCGACATCGTTCGAACTCAAGAAGAACAAGTGGACGGATATCACTATCCGTATCGCGGACATCAATGGCAGCCTGCGTATCACGTTTGGTTCGCTATACAAGCATCGTTTCTTCCTGGATGATGTATGTGTTCGTCCATCCGACCCTAATGCCGGTGCCATCCGTACCGATGTGGGCAGCACGCTTGACTGGGGATTGGTGGGTACTAACTACGAGGCATCCAAACGCTTCCTCCGCGTCACGGGTGTTAATCTTGCTGACGAAGGCATCAGCCTGACTCTCAAGGATGGTGAACCCGGGCTGTTCGTGCTTTCCGAAGACCATCTGCCCGCACAGGGAGGTAAACTCACCATCACTTGCCGTACCAATGCATCAGAAGGTATGCACGGCACCAATCTCTATCTCAAAGGCAAAGACCGCAACAACGGACAAGTGGTGGAAAAGAAGGTGGCTCTGACCGTTGAGGTGGCATACATCGACCTGGAGGGTGCCGGCACCCGTCCTAATCCCTTTATCTGCGCGGATGTTATCACCCTTGCTGCAAACGAAGGCACCGTTTGGACGGGCACCTATTACTGGGTTACCGGCTGTGTGCTGGGTGGTGTCAAACGCTATAATGACCAGTACGACGGCATCAGTACCACCGACCAACAGGCACTTGTCCTTGCTGACGCGCCTGATGAGACCGACGATAGCAAGTATGTCACCGTGCAGATTAAGAACGATGCACGCGCAGCGCTCAATGTGGTGGATAACCCCGAGCTTATCGGCGTACGCATCAAGGTATGCGGACTGCTGCTCAACGATAATGCGAACCCCTATTACCTGGGCAAACCCGGAGTGCGTGAGGTCAGCACCAAAGAGCAGTACTGGCGTCCGAACAAGGAGGCTATGGATGAGACTGACCCCATGGATGGTGCCTACGATCCAGACGAACCCGTTGATCCGTATGACCCGGGCGAGACAGCCGTAGAGCAAACATCGGACAACCTGCCGCTCGTCAATCCCGCCTTGCCCGCCTACACCCCGCTCGGCGTACGTGTCGATGGCAACTACCGAGGCATCGTCATCCAGAATGGCCACACCTATCTGCGATAAGATTGAATCTGTAGCGCAAGGTAGAAAAAGAAGAATCGCAAACCTTTGAAATACAAAGATTTGCGATTCTTCTTGTAGTGCTACGGGGAATCGAACCCCGGTTTAAAGATTGAGAATCTTTTGTCCTAACCGCTAGACGATAGCACCGTCGCGTTCGGCAAAAGTTGCTTAACAGATGTCGCTATGCGACATAGCGCGCAACTTTGCCTCCGCTCTCCGAAAAACAACCTTGGCAGGTTCTTTTTCGGGTAAGCCATGCGGATGAAGTATCTGCGTTGGCTCACGAAAGCGGGTGCAAAGGTACAATAAAAATATCAACAATCCAAATTTTAGCCCTAAATAACGCTCTAAACCTACTATTTTTTGGATTTTTTATAATTTTAACCTTACAAATTTGCATAATTCATTTTTTTTTCGTATCTTTGTATGCGTAATTATCGGAGCAAGCTATTAGCTGTTAACTGTTAATTGTCAACTATCAAATATAATTATGGATACTAATCTTGGATTTGTTCGTGTGGCAGCAGCAGTGCCATTGCTGCGGGTGGGAGATTGTGCATACAATGCGCAGCAGACCAAACAGCTCATCACCGATGCCATAAGTGAGGGTGTGGAGATCGTCTGCTTCCCTGAGTTAGGGCTGACGGGTTATACCTGTGCCGACCTGTTCTTCACCAATGCCTTGCAGCAGAAAGCGATGGCGGCGCTGCAGGATGTGTGCGAGTTCACGCGCGGCAAGTCGATCATTGTACTCGTAGGTGCGCCGCTGAAGGCGGACAACGACCTGTACAACTGCGCGTTTGTGATCACCGACGGCGAGGTGATCGGCGTGGTGCCGAAGACGAACCTGCCCAATACCGGCGAGTTCTATGAGAAACGCTGGTTTACCTCCGGTCGCGAGACGGTGGAGCAACTGCCCGACGGCATCCATCCGCGTATCCCTACCGTTGAACTTTGGCAAGGCGATGTGCCGTTTGGCGTCGATCTGCTGTTCCTGACGCGTAACTACTCGTTTGGCATCGAGATCTGCGAGGATCTGTGGAGCCCTATGCCTCCATCGACGCAGCTGGCTATCCAGGGCGCGGAGCTGATATTCAACCTGTCGAGTTCGAACTGCGTGGTAGGCAAGCACGCCTTCCGCCGTCAGATGCTCGCGCAGCAGAGCAAGCGCGTGCATTGCGGGTACGTGTACACCTCGTCAGGAGTAGGCGAGAGCACGACTGATGTTGTTTTCTCCGGCTCGACGTATATCGCCGAGAACGGCAAACTTATTGCCGAGGGCGAACGCTTCCAGCGTGAGTCGTCGCTGACGATCAGTGAGATAGATGTTGAGCGTCTGCGTACAGACCGCGAGCGCAATACGAACTTCACCAAGGATCGTACCGGGCACTTCCGCAAGATCAACGTGGCACCTATCGAGAACGAGAGCGGCTATGCCGAACCCATTCACCGTACGTTCAATCCGACGCCGTTCTTGCCCGACAAGGACAACGAGGATGCCTACTGTATGGATGTGCTTTCTATTCAGACCTCGGCGCTTGCACGACGCTGGGAGCACACGCATGCGCAGTCGCTCATCATCGGTATCAGCGGTGGACTGGACTCGACGCTGGCACTCATTGTAGCCGTACAGACCGCCGACATGCTCGGCTACACACGCAACCGCGTGCTTGGCATAACAATGCCCGGCTTTGGTACGACCAACCGCACCTACCGCAATGCCGTTGATCTGATGAACGAACTTGGCATATCTATCCACGAGATTCCTATCCGCGATGTTGTCACCCAGCATCTGCACGATATCGACCATGAGATGGACAAGCACGATATAACGTATGAAAACGCCCAAGCACGCGTGCGTACTCTCATCCTCATGGATATGGCCAATAAATACAACGGGCTGGTGGTCGGCACGGGCGACCTCTCGGAGCTTGCGCTCGGTTGGGCGACCTACGCCGGCGACCATATATCCATGTATGGAGTTAATGCCGGTGTGCCGAAGACGCTCGTCCGTTACATGGTCGGCTATGCAGCGCGCAACCTCTTCGGTGACCGTGTGCGCTCTATCCTCGAGGATGTGATAGCCACACCCGTATCCCCCGAACTGCTACCGACTGATGAGAAAGGCGAAATGACACAGATCACCGAGGACAAAGTGGGACCGTACGAATTGCATGACTTCTTCGTTTATTACTTCCTGCGCTACGGCTTTACGCGCGCGAAGATTGCTTATATGGCGCGTTACGCTTTCGAGCAGCGCTACGACGATGAGACCATCAACCACTGGCTGGATGTGTTCATGCGGCGGTTCTTCAGCCAGCAGTTCAAGCGTTCGTGTCTGCCCGATGGACCAAAGGTGGTTAGCATCAGCCTCTCACCCCGAGGCGACCTAAGGATGCCAAGCGATGTATGTGAATTATAAATAGCTGCCCGATGACCAATATTCCCAATACATTCGGACTTAATGTCCGCGCCAAGATCTTTGCTGAGTACCACAACGTGGATGAGCTCCGCGAACTGCTCGACCGCTATCAGGGTGAACGAATCCTGCATATCGGTGCCGGCAGTAACCTCTTGTTTACCAATGATTTCGATGGCGTTATCCTGCACTCGGCTATGCGCCGTTGCCGCGCCTTGCAGGAGGATGACGATCATGTACTTATTGAGGCCGAGAACGGCGTGGTGCTGGATGAGCTGATTGCCCAACTGTGTGACATGGGGCTCTCGGGTATGGAGAACCTGAGTTATATCCCAGGCGAGGTAGGTGCGTCGGCCGTGCAGAACGTAGGCGCTTACGGCGTGGAAGCCAAGGATGTGATCACCGAGGTACGTGTTCTCCGTATGGCAGACAAGCAAGAGGTGGTTATGCGCGCAGAGGACTGCCAATACGGCTACCGGAGCAGTATATTCAAGGGTGAACTCCGCGACAAGTGCATAGTGACACATGTGACCTATCGTCTGAACAAACAGTTGGATCCGCAGTTGGACTATGGTAATCTGCGCAGCGAGGTGGGTGACAACCCGACCGTTATGGATATTCGTAACGCCGTTATCCGCATCCGTAAGCAGAAACTCCCCGAGGTGAGCGAACTGGGCAGTGCAGGCTCGTTCTTCAAGAACCCCATCGTGCCGCGCGAGCAGTACGAGGCTATAGCCGCGCAGTACGAGCGTGTGCCGCACTACGAGCAGGACGGTGGGGTCAAGATCCCGGCCGCATGGCTCATTGAGCAGTGCGGGTGGAAAGGTAAGACAATGGGGGGAGCGCAATGTTATCCAAAGCAGCCGTTAGTGCTCGTTAACCTGGGCAACGCCACTCCCGAAGACATCATCAACCTCGCTGCGGCCATCTGCCAAAGCGTGCAGGACAAATTCAATATAACTATCTCTCCGGAAGTCAACTATATCTAATCATGCGATTGACTTTCGACTAAATTAAATAATTATGGCAAGTTTTATAGTAGAAGGCGGACATAAGCTCCATGGCTCAATCACTCCGCAAGGCGCGAAGAACGAGGCGCTACAGGTGCTGTGCGCTGTGTTACTCACCCGCGATACAGTTATTATAGATAACCTGCCCGACATCCTGGATGTCAACAATCTGATTGATCTGCTGTCATCAGTGGGCGTCAAAGTAGAAAAGCTCGGCAAGGGTAAGTTCGCATTCACGGCGCGCGAACTCGACACCGATTATCTGCGTAGTGCGGATTTCCTGAAGAAGTGCAACAAGCTCCGCGGTTCGGTAATGCTGATCGGTCCGCTGTTGGCTCGTCTGGGCGAGGTGACATACGCCAAACCCGGTGGTGACAAGATTGGCCGCAGGCGTCTGGATACGCATTTTCAGGGGATGGTTAACCTGGGGGCTACGTTCGTTTATGACCAGGATCTGCTTGCTTACCGGTTTAGCGGCAAGCATCTGAAGGGCGCATATATGCTGCTGGATGAAGCCTCGGTAACAGGTACTGCTAATATCGTTATGGCGTCGGTTATGGCAGAGGGGACGACCACGATCTATAACGCAGCCTGCGAGCCATATCTACAGCAACTGTGCAAGATGCTGAACAACATGGGCGCAAAGATCAGCGGAGTAGGGAGTAACCTGCTGACCATTGAGGGCGTGCGCGATCTCCACGGCGCGGAGCACACGCTGCTGCCGGATATGATTGAGGTGGGTTCGTTCATAGGAATGGCGGCAATAACCGGCAGCGAGCTCCGCATATGCAAGGTCGGCTATCGTGACTTAGGTATCATCCCCGACGCGTTCCGCCGATTGGGTATCCGCATCGATGTAGATGGCGACGACATTATCGTACCTGCGCAGGAGCACTACCAGATCGAGTCGTTCCTGGACGGTTCGATCCTCACCGTGGCTGACGCACCGTGGCCGGGCTTGACGCCTGACTTGCTGTCGGTCATTCTGGTGGTAGCGACGCAGGCACGCGGATCGGTGCTCATCCATCAGAAGATGTTCGAGAGCCGTCTGTTCTTCGTGGACAAACTGATAGACATGGGCGCACAGATCATCCTTTGCGACCCGCACCGTGCCGTTGTTATCGGGCACGACCATACGCGCAAGTTGAAGCACAACAACATGACCAGCCCGGATATACGTGCCGGTATAGCCATGCTGATTGCCGCCATGAGTGCCGAAGGTACGAGCAAGATTGACCACATTGACCAGATAGACCGCGGCTACGAGGACATCGAGCACCGACTGAACGCTATCGGTGCGAAGATCACCCGTGAGGATTAAAGAAGAATGTTTCAACCTCCAAACCTATAGATTATGTCGGCCGTGAGATACCCAAGAAGTTCGTCATCGGTTATGGTCTTGACATCAATGAACATGCCCGCAACCTGCCGGGCATCTACGCTCTTCGGGAGAACGGTTGAGCCCTGCGGTGCAAAAGCAACCGAGTATGCAGATATCAGATTTTTCGTAACTTTGTAGGCAAAATAGATCATCCGTTATGAAAAGAGTTATACTTACCTTGATTGTGCTCTGTGCCGGTCTTAGTCTGTGGGCGCAAGAGACATATCTGTACGCCCAAAAAGACAGTTGTTCGCTGTACTTTGATATTCATCGTCCGTCAGCCGGTTCTGAGACGGAGTATCAGGGTGTTCGCAAGCCTACCATCATCCATATGTTTGGTGGGGGATTTAAGTTGGGTACGCGCAACGATGCTTATCCGTTGAAGCGGTTCCGCAACCTGACCGAAAATGGTTACACCGTGGTAGCTATTGACTACCGTCTGGGCATGAAGGGCTACAAGATGGGCAAAGGGCTGGCAGGGGTAGCACAGTCTGTAGGGCGTTTTTACCAGTCACAGCAGATGGGCGTGGAGGATGTGTTTTCCGCCATTGCGTACTTGTCGGAGCATCCTGAGTTAGGTATTGATGTGCGCAACATTGTCCTGTCCGGCAGTTCAGCCGGCGCAATCATCTCTCTAGCTTCCGCTTACGCGATTGCCAATGGCCAGGGTGTCGGGCTGCCCGAGGATTTTCGGCTGAAGGGCGTAGTGAGTTATGCCGGAGGTATAATCAGTCTGACCGGTGCACCGCAGTTGGCCGAGTTGCCGTGTCCTATTCTGTTCGTCCACGGCATGAACGACAAGACGGTTGCCTACAATCACGTGAGCGCATTTGGTAAAGGAGTTTGGGGCAGTAACTTCCTTGCACAGAAATTGAAAAAGGCGGGTGCGAACTACTCGATCTACCGCGTCAAGGACCGTGCTCACGATGTGGCGTCGTACATGAACGAGCTATGGCTGGAGGAACAGCTGTTCCTTGAGAAGAATGTAATGCAGGGCGAGCGGTGCATCATCGATGCCACGATTGACAATCCCGCGCTGCCCGTATGGAAAGAGTGGGGGAAGATGACGCCGCAGGATATGTATGATGGGAAGTAATCAGGCATGGCCTGCCGCAGTTTGCAGGACCTTACCCCGGCAAGTTGTTCCGATTATATGCAGCCATAATCGACAAAAACACGGCAACGACACGGCATCGAGACGGCATCGACACGGCAACGGATAGGTCCGTTTTGCAACCGTTCTGCAACGTTGTAGTTGCTTACAATCTGTATTTCGACCATTGTTGGACGATTTTCAATAATGCATCAGCCATGCTTGGCTGATTAGATAGAATACCAATGGCAAAAGCTGAATTAAGTATTATCTTGGATAAGATGCGTGGTCGCTTCGCGGGCGACAGCAAGTTCTATACCACCAATCGTTACGGCCGCACGGTCATCAGCAATTATCCCTTGCATCGTGACCCGAAAACCATAACGCCTCACCAGCGCGAACTGAATGCTTCGTTTGGTCAGCTTTCCAAGCAGGCCAAACTTGAGATGTCCGATCCCGAGCGTCTGGCATATTGGCAGGACCGTTACGATGCGTACAAGAAAGCCGCCAATAAGAACCTCGCCCGTGCTAATGCGCAGTTCTTCGGCACCACGAACGGCATCCCCAATGTCCCCGCCGACAAGTACTATAAGACTCTCCGTGGCTTCATCATCGCCCAACTATCAAAATAGCAACAAATGACCACCGAAGAATTCATACAAAAAGCGAAAGCCGTTCATGGGGATAAGTACGATTATTCCAAGGTGGAGTATGTCAATAATCGAACTAAAGTCACTATCGTATGCCCTATACACGGAGAATTTAGACAACAACCATCTAATCATTTACTAGGGCAAGGATGTCCGGCCTGTGGAAAAGAGAGAAATCGCGTAAGCAGGACACATTCTATTGGTGAATTTCTCAAGGCTGCTAAAAAGATACATGGAGACAAATACGATTACTCAAAGGTCAATTATGTAAATAGGAGCACCAAAGTACGTATCGTTTGTCCAGAACATGGAGAGTTCATGCAAACTCCACATAAACATTTGTCCGGTCAAGGATGTAGCAAATGCTATCGAGCTTCGTTATCCCAACGTTATTCGATGGGAAGAGAAAAATTCATCGAGAAAGCTAACTTAGTGCATAATGGCTTCTATGATTATAGCCTAGTTGTGTATGTGAATAGTTCAACATATGTCAATATAATTTGTCCATTGCATGGTGAATTTCCACAAGTTCCATCTAGTCATTTGAAGGGACACGGGTGTCCTAAATGTGCTGATATAGAAAATGGCAAGCGCAAAAGAAAATGGACATCTGAGACATGTCGTAAAGAGGCGCAAAAGTATAAAACAAAAGTGGAATTTCAAAAAGGCTCTCCGGGCGCATATTTATATGCTCAAAGGCATAGATTACTTGAAACATTCGACTGGTTTGAAGAAATTAAAAAGCCTAATGGTTATTGGACAAAAACTAGATGCCGTGAAGAGGCTCTTAAATACACTTCCAAGAAAGAATTTTTAGAAGGATGTCCTTCTGCACATGCGGCTGCCGCCAAACGTGGTTGGTTAGATGAGTTTGTATGGTTAATAGACAATAGGATTGACATCATAAAAGATAAGATAGACTCCGTATATGTCTATATTTTTGAGGAGACTAAAGTTGCTTATGTTGGGCGTACCCTAATGAGAAGACAAAAGAAGCGTGACAATGAGCACATTTTTAATCAAGATAATGATAACGTGGCTCGTTATGCAAAAACACATAATGTTCCTGTTCCCCAAATGACTATTCTTGAGTCTCATCTTACTTTGGAAGAGGGACAAGCCCGAGAAGATTATTGGCTCAAATGGTATGAACAGCATGGATATACTATGCTTAATAGAAGCGCAACTGGTGTCGGCAAGGGTTCGCTTGGAGCGATAGGACATGGAAAGTGGAATCGCATAACTTGTAAAGAAGAAGCCTTGAAATATAAATCCGCATCTGAATTTGAAGTAAATAGTAGCAGCGCATATGCTGCCGCACTAAGAAATGGATGGTTAAAGGACTTCACTTGGTTCACGGCTCTACACAAAGAATGGGATGAACAAACGTGTTATAAGGAAGCTAAAAAATATAAAACTCGTGGAGAATTTTTCGCAGGGTGTAGCGGGGCATATATTAAAGCGTTAAAAACAGGCTGGATAGATGAATATACATGGTTAAAAAGCCGCCAAAATGTTCCTGCCGGATATTGGGATAATTATGAGCATTGTTACGAGGAAGCAAAGAAATATACATCTAGAAGTAGATTTCAAAAGGGGAGCATGGGTGCGTATAATAAGGCACTCAAAAATGGTTGGTTAGATGATTATACATGGCTAGTCGAGGTGCATAAGCCTAATGGCTATTGGACATATGAAACATGCTATGAAGAAGCGAAGAAATATTCCAGTCGCTCTGATTTTCAAAGAAAGTCCAAAGGGGCATATTTGCTAGCAATTAAAGAAGGCTGGCTTGATGATTACACATGGTTTAAACCACTTACTAACTATTGGACGTACGAAGCGTGCAAGGCGGAAGCAAGCAAATATGAAAAACGTTTTCATTTTAAAAAGGGATGTCCTGGCGCATTTTCAAAATCACGAATAAATGGTTGGCTTGATGAATTCTTTCCAAAAGCAATTTAACGCATCAAGATAAAATATGGATTGTAATAATATAGAAAGCACGATTTTCTTTGGTAACGGAGTTAATAGACTCAATGAAGATGGCAAATCATGGGACGATATTTTAACTCAAATATCCTATCGAAAAGTTATATCTTCTATCCCGAATACCTTAAAATATGAATCCATCGTTTTGCCTCAGAAAATATATACAGATGGATATGAGGGTGTCGTGTTGAAAATAAATGGCATTCGCGATGTTTTCTTGGTTGATACAGAATTATACATTAAAGAGAAATTGGCAAAGGAATTCACCCAAAGCAAGGCTCCAGATTATTATGACAAACTCGCAAGAATAAAAGCGGATAATTATATTACAACAAATTATGAGCACTTCATTTGTGATTCATTATTGAAGCAAGGCTGTAAAAAAGGCGGTGGCTATAATGAACCTAAACATAGGTTGTTGCCTCATTTTTCCCTTGAAAGAGATGAACATCCTGTACGGATATGGAATATACATGGAGCAGTTGAGGATGAGGAATCTATCTTGTTAGGTCTTTATGAATATAGCAAGTATGTGATCGATATTGAAAAGGTCTTGAAACCCATTGAGCAAAAAAATCCTAATGTTGACAAATCATCATGGCCTTATGTTATGCTCCATTCCGACGTTCATATGTTAGGCTTTGGTTTAGCATATGAGGAAATAGATATATGGTATATTCTAACTGTTAGGAAACGACTTATCCGTAAGAATATAATACCAAGAAACCGTTTCTTCTATTATTCTATAATAGATAAAAGTTACGATGCTGACAAAATGGCGTTGTTAAAGACTTTAGATGTTGAAGAGGTACAGATTAACTTTGATGAGTGTGGGAACGCATATGAAAAAGCGTATAATGAAATCCATAAAAGAATCCGAGCTCAAATAAATCGAAGATAATTAGAAAAGAAGATAATAAATGCATAAATGAGCACTATTACATTCATATCTGTTTCCGAAGCCGCTAACATGGCGGGGGTATCAAACGAAACAATCCGTAGCCTGTGCAAAGCTGGCACTATCAGATACCAGAAGCGAGCACAGTTGTATTATCCTTGCAAGGAGGATATTAATCGTTATGTGGATTCAATATCAAAAGTCCACTCAATAAGAAAAGATATAGAACGTTACGCATCTCAATTAGACAAAGAAAAAGAGGCATTAAGTTTAGCTTGTGATGAGATAAAAGCATATCTTGAAGAAATAAAGATGTCGCCATCTCGTCTTGACAGAATATTGGAACTAAATCAAGCCATACTCCAGCAATACGACATGTTTCCTCCGGAAGATTTGTCGAAGCGAGAATTACAATTGCTGTTTATGATGTTCCGAGGTGACTCTCCATTACAAGCCGGAAAGCAATTACAATTGACAGGCATGCGCGTTCGTCAGATATGGGAAAAGGTTCTATCCAAAATAGAGGTGGTGCAAAATGAAATCAATCGCAGAGACAAAGAGATTGAAGAGTTGCGCGAAACAATACTTCGAATGCAGAAAGAACACGAGAAGAAGAAATATGAATTACTGCCTAAAGACTTGCAAGACAAAGCAGATTTACTCTTAAAGCCGATTAGTGCATTGAATCTCTCTGTGCGCGCCATACAAGGTTTGTCAATAGCAAACATTTCTACAGTACTGGAACTTGTGCAGAGCAAACGTAGCGATATAAGATCCATACGCAATTTTGGAGCTAAATCTATCAGAGAAATTGATCAGTGGCTGAATGTAAACAACTTATCTTTTGAAATGATTTCAGGCTTCACGACTGAAGATTTATTAGAGCTTAAGAATAATCAAACCGACAATGATGTGTGAATTTGTGAAAATGTGAACAACATAATTCACAAAATCACATATTCACACAAAAATGTGGCAGAAAGTCGCCCATGAACAGAGCAACACCCTACAGGGACGTCCACGATGCGCAATAATCGTTCGAACGAAGTGAGATAAGAACGACATGCGAACGATAATAACCGCAAAGAAGGCTGACGGAGATAGACGATGGTGAAGATTTTTGTAACACATTGAATCGTCCGAAATTTTCGGACTGTTGGAAAGAAATGAGATAAATGCTAAAGAAAAACCGGCATAGTTGCCGGACAATTGACGAAACTGGCGAAAGGATAAATGAGGATGGGGCTGGAGTGGGATTACGGATTAATGGGCGCAGAGATGGGACAGGGAGAGAGGAACTGCCGTTCATCCTGCTGGCTGACAACGGCTTTCGCGACTATTACAAGCCTGCAGATGCGCTGTTTGAGGCGGTGGCAGCAGGGAGAGTGCTGATACTGTCGCCGCGGGAGTACGATGAGGCCAAGCAGCATGTCAGTCGTGAAGAATGCGTGGCGATGAACGGGATGGCGGAAGAGATATGTGAGAGTAATTAAATGATTAACAACTATGAGCGACAAACAAGTAACACCCGAATTTATTACTCATCTGGAGGAGAATGAGGTATTTGTATTCGGGAGCAATCTGGCTGGTATGCACGGTGGCGGCGCGGCACGCATGGCATACGAGGTGTTCGGCGCAGAATGGGGCGTGGGCGTAGGACCAACCGGGCAATGCTACGCAATCCCGACCATGCAAGGCGGCATAGAAACAATCCGACCTTATGCGGATGAGTTCATCAGTTATGCCAAGCAGCACCCGCAGAAGCGATTCCTGGTAACACGCATAGGTTGCGGTATAGCCGGCTTTACTGACGAAGAGATGGCACCATTGTTCCGCGAGGCGGCGCAAGAGCAGAATATAACCCTGCCACAAGAATGGCGACAGATAATAGACATGCAATTATGACAAAGAAACAACGTTGGATCCTTATTTCGGTACTGTCGGGCATAGCCTTGGCGGTAGCGATAAGCGTGGGCGGATTGGATGTGGTGGCAACCAAGTTCGTCAATAGACGCCTGCAGGCCGCACTGCGAAGCAATGACAAATACCAGGTAACATACAGCAGCCTGGCCGTGATGCTCGTAAGCCACACCGTTGAACTGCGCGATGTGACATTCAGCATAGCACCGGATAGCATCCAGGGCACCGAAGCACCGCTGCACGCGCATGTGAAATATGTGGCAATCAGGCAGTACAACCTAATCAAACTGCTCAAAGAGCGACAACTGCATGTGAACAAGATCGCCATCCACGACCCCGAGATAACCCTCAACCTGCCCATGCCCAAACTCACGGACACTATCCCTGCGAATATCCCGCTGAAGGGGATAGAGGTGGGGCATGTAAAGGTGAAAGGCGGCTCGGTCAAACTGAGCAATACCGGCGACCAGATGCGCTTCGCGATGGACGACATAAACCTGTCGGTATATGATATAGGTTACGACCTGCAGTCCGCCGCTCTCACCTACAACGACTCCACCTACCGGCTGGAACTCAGTAATATGGATCTCACCACGCCTGACGGACTATTCCGCATCCAGCTGAATTCGCTCGAAACGGAAGATGCCGGTGCCGTAGTGGCGAAGAACCTGCATTGCTTCCACACAGTAAGCAAAACATCGCTGGCAGACAAGATGGGCAAGGTGCCCGCTACCTGGACAGATGCCAACATCACGAGCATCACCACGTCACCCGTGAACATCTTCCGCCAGATACATGCCGGGCAGATAGACATCAACTCTGTTCGCGTAGAGGGACAGAAAGTGCTGATCTTCCGCGATGTACGCTATCCATCGAAAAAGCCGTACCCCATACCGCAGGACATCTTGTTGGCCATGAAAATGCCCTTACATCTCCAAACCGTGCAACTGACTTTGCCGCAACTGGATATCGAACTGCGTACGC
Organism: uncultured Bacteroidales bacterium; assembly: GCA_946403215.1. GTDB lineage: Bacteria > Bacteroidota > Bacteroidia > Bacteroidales > Paludibacteraceae > Colicola. The sequence goes on from CAMIZG010000010.1 coordinate 32,535, forward strand.
AGAACATCGGCAAAGGACTGCTTACCGTCAAGAATGCAAACGGCAAACTGACGAATATAACCAACCGGCGCGGCGAGAAAATCCATGCCCAGCTCCATGCCGAGCTGTCGGGCGGCGGAGTAGGGGATGTGACCATGAACATGAAGATGGATAAGGCCGGACACTTCGACTTTGCCGCCGATTGCAAGGACGTGAGCGGCAGTAGTTTCAACCAGTTCATGCACCCCTTGTTCGGCATGGAGGCATCGATTGTAGTGAATAGTCTCACCACCAGTTACGCGGGTGACAGGCATCGTGCAGAGGGCACATTCTGCATGACCTATGATGATATTCAGGTGCATGTTTTCAAGGAGGATACTCCATACCAACTTATAGCCAAGAACGCCGGCGCCATCAATGCCTTTGCCCCCGTGGTGCTGCAGCGCCATAACCCGCGTATCATCGGACAACGCCCGCAGAGCTATCGCGTGAGCAAGAACCGCGATAAGATGAAGGACTATTCCGATTACTTGATGGGACCACTACTCGATGGCGTACTCAAGACAATGCTGCCGGGATATCTAGTCAAAACAATCGACAAACAGACCTCCGGCACCCAAAAGACTAAAAAGTGAATGTATGAAACAGTTCTTTAAACGAATATTCCTCAACGACAAGTTGATCATGGCAGTCATACTGCTCAATGCGTGTGTCATCTACCTGCAGACCGATGGCTATGATAACACTGCCTTGACGGTAATTGATGCGGCCTGCACGATAATCTTCCTCATCGAGATGATTGTAAAGCACGCGGAGTACGGCGTTCGCGGCTATTGGAGCAGCGGATGGAACAGGCTGGACGGCATACTGGTCATCGCAGCCATGCCTTCACTCATCGAGCTGTGGATTCCGCTTACCAGCATTAACTTGTCGGTACTGCTCATCCTACGAGTGTTGCGCGTGTTGAGGTTCTTCCGAGTGATGCACTTCTTCCCGAACTTTGCCAAGATCATGAAGGGTCTCAGAGCGGCCATGCACGACTCCTACGGCGTGTTGCTGGCTTTCCTCGTGACCATCGTGATCATCGGACTGCTTAACTGCAGCCTGTTCCGCACCGCCGATCCGGCGCATTTCGCCACACCGCTCAGGTCAATCTATTCGGTGTTCCAGATCTGTACGGTCGAGGGGTGGTATGAGATCCCAAACGCAGTGGCGGAGTACTACAGCAGTTCGCCGGTACTCACGCACCTGATCCGACTATACTTTGTGATTATACTGATCCTCGGTGGCATCATCGGCATGTCGTTCATCAACTCTATCTTTGTGGATGCAATGGTAGCTGATAACAACGATACAGTAGAGGCCAAGATCGATGAACTGAACGCCAAGATAGACCGACTGAGCGAACAAATCAATACCCTTACCAACAGAAATATATTGCAATGAGACGAATCCGTAACATACTAATAGCAATCAGCTGCCTGCTTGCTCTGACAGCCCATACCCAGATTGTACAACCGGTCAAATGGTCGGGCGAACAGATAGGCGACAGCGTCCGCCTCACTGCCACCATCGACGAAGGCTGGCATCTGACCATCATCAGCTTTGCCAACCGCGAGTGGAACGACGAATATTCCGGAGCATTCTCGGTGACACTGGCTAAAAGCGAGCTTACGCCCGTAAGGTTCAATGCATGCGACGACAGGATGTGCACAGCACCCGAGGTGTGGGAGTACCAAGAAGCCTCTCTCCAGCTCTCCCCTGAAGGGAAGAGAGAGGGCTCTGACACCCTTCCCCCAGGGGATGGTGCGTGGGGAGGCTTGCTCATGATCTTCCTTCTGGGATTACTGGGCGGACTACTGGCGATATTCACACCCTGCGTGTGGCCGATCATACCGATGACTGTCAGTTTCTTCCTCAAGCGCACGGACAAGGGCGCGCAGAACGCTATTCTGTACGGCTTGAGCATCATCGTGCTATATGTGGGCTTGGGACTGCTGGTAACCATCCTGTTCGGCGCATCGGCACTGAACGACCTAAGCACCAATGCGATAGTGAACATCTTCTTCTTCCTGCTGCTGGTGGTGTTTGCGTTGTCGTTCTTCGGACTGTTTGAGATCACCTTGCCTGACTCCTGGTCCACGGCCATTGACAGCAAGGCACGCAGTACGGGCGGACTGCTGAGCATCCTTCTGATGGCGTTTACACTGGTGATCGTAAGTTTCAGCTGCACCGGTCCGATCATCGGCACGCTACTGGTGGAGGCCGCCGGACACAGCCTGCTTGCGCCGGCTGTAGGGATGTTGGGCTTTGCTATAGCGTTGGCACTGCCGTTCTCGCTGTTTGCCATGTTCCCGCAGTGGATGAAGCAAGCACCCAAATCCGGCGACTGGATGACCTCGTTCAAGGTGGTGCTGGCCTTTCTGGAATTAGCGCTGTCGCTTAAGTTCCTCAGTGTAGCTGACCTGGCGTACGGGTGGGGTATATTGCCGCGGTGGTTGTTCCTGGTTATATGGATCATCTGCTTTGCCGGCATCGGCATCTATTTGCTGTGGAACATCCGTACGGTCACAACCACACGCAAGATTATTCGCGCACTTGTTATCATTCCATCGTTTGCGTTTGCCGCGTATCTGGTGCCCGGCTTATGGGGTGCGCCAGTCAAGGCTGTGAGTGCTTTTGCTCCGCCGATGGAAATAGAAGGCCGCGAAGTATTCCATGACTACGACGAGGGCATGGCGTACGCCCGCCAGACAGGCAAGCCTGTCATCATCGACTTCACGGGCTACGGCTGTGTCAACTGCCGCAAGATGGAGGCATTTGTGCTGGCAGATGACAGCGTCAAGGCGCGCCTGAAGAACTACGTGTTCATTGAGTTGTATGTAGACGACAAGCGGCCTTACGAAGCAGAAAGTCAAAAGTCGAAAGTCGAAAGCCTGTCGATTGGTGAGATAAATAGCCGCATACAGCGTGAGCAGTTCGGCTCGAATGCGCAACCCTTCTATGTGCAACTGGACGCTGAGGGTAAGATGATAGCCGAACCGATGGCCTTCAGCACTGACCCCATTGAGTTCATCAACTGGCTCAAACAGTAGGCTAATATGTACTATGTGCAACAAAATTAAGCAAAAAATAGCCTTAATTGCAAAAAAAATCACTTTACTCTTGCAAATATCAAATATTTTTTGTATCTTTGCAAGCGAATTATGTCGTTCAAGTAGTTGGGCGGTATAAGATTAGTGTAGAAATGCCAAAGAGATTATTCATAGTACTGCTTACTCTGCTGATAGTGAGCATGCCTCGTTCCTTTGCAGGAAGTGCTGATACATTGCATACTACGTATGTAGTTAATTCAGACTATGTTCCCATGCATGTGGCGCAATTTTCTGTTGGTGGTGGTCTGCATACCTTGCTCCCGCAGTTGTCGGAGGAAGGGCGTAACATGACAGGCTTCGATCCAGGACTTGGTGCAGGATTGCAGGTGCAGGCTACCTACACGTATTTCTTCCATAAGTACGTAGGTGTAACGGCCGGTGTGGGTTTTGATATGTACACCGGCAATATGCACGGCGGATTTACGGACAGCGTGTATCTGTATGATAGCCATCCGAATAACCAGATGAACTACTGGCTGTACAGCAAGTACGACAAATTCAAGGAGCGCGAACAGCTGTATATGATCACTATTCCTGTGGGCGTAACCGGGCGTATCAACCTGACGGATCCCATTCAGTTGCGTGGTACGCTGGGGTTAGGCATGAATGTCATTGTCGGTTCGCATTTCCATGCCGACGGAGAGCTGGAGACAACGGCTTACTATCCGGATTATAACTTACATTTCGACCCTGATCTGCCTCAGCACGGTTTCAGTAACTACTATCTTGGCGGCTATAACGGCAAGATTGATAATACGTTCCCGGTGAATATGTTCATCTTCGGTGATTTTGGTATGCACTACCAGTTCACCCGCCGCTGGGGACTCTATGCAGGCATCTACTTCAACTATACCTGCTTCAATGCTATTCGTCCCACAACCACTGATGCCGGCAAGCGTCTGGAGCCGGTACGATTTGATATGCACGGAGGTGACGGCAAGCAATGGACGTACACAGGTATGATCAACTCCAAGTTGGTTGATGCACTACATCCCTTCTCGTTTGGCGTGAAGGTAGGCGTGACGATGACCTTCCTCGACCCGATCAAGTGCAACTGCGAGAACTGGTAATACCTAATCAATACAGAGCAAAACAAAGGGTGTGTCAAATTGTTTGACACACCCTTCTTATCTGCATAAGCAAGACTGCCGTTAGGCGAGTCTTGCTTTGATAGCTTTGGATTCGGCTTCGTAACCCGGTTTGTCGAGCAATGCGAACATGTTCTTCTTGTATGCCTCAACACCCGGCTGGTTGAACGGATTGACACCCAGCAGGTAACCCGATATACCGCAGGCACGCTCGAAGAAGTACACGAACTGGCCGATATTATACTCATCCAGACGCTCAAAGCTGATGCGCACGTTAGGCACACCGCCGTCCACGTGAGCCAGACGAGTACCCAGCTCGGCCATCTTGTTTACCTCATCCACACGCTTGCCGGCCAGGAAGTTCAGACCGTCCAAGTTCTCAGTGTCGCTCGGGATACGTACCTCCTGCTCAGGTTTCTCTATGCTGATAACGGTCTCGAAGATGTTTCTCTGTCCCTCCTGGATCCACTGCCCCATGGAGTGCAGGTCGGTCGTGAAGTCCACCGAAGCCGTGAACAAACCCTTGTGATCCTTGCCTTCGCTCTCGCCGTACAGCTGTTTCCACCACTCTGCGAAGTAGTGCAGACGCGGATTGAAGTTCACAAGGATCTCCGTCGATTTGCCGTACTGCAGCAGCGTGTTGCGGATAGCGGCGTACTGAGCTGCGGGGTTCTGCTCGTAGGGCACATCAGCAGCTGTGGCTTTCTGCATATCCTGCGCACCCTTAACGATAGCGCGGATATCCCAACCGGCCACAGCGATAGGCAGCAAGCCTACCGGTGTCAGTACAGAGAAGCGACCGCCCACATTGTCAGGAATAACGTAGGTCTTGTATCCCTCCTTCGTTGCCAGCGAACGCAGCGCGCCGCGAGCCTTGTCCGTCACAGCCACAATGCGCTTGCGAGCCTCGTCCTTGCCTACCTGCTGCTCAAGCATTGTCTTCAGCAGACGGAAAGCCAGAGCCGTCTCGGTCGTTGTGCCAGACTTCGAGATGTTGATAATACCGAACCGACGACCTTTCAGCAGAGCCATCAGATCAGCCAGATAATCCTCACCGATGTTATTGCCGGCATAAACCACGATCGGGTTCTTACGCTCCGGCATATATGCGTCAAACGACGAAGCCAGCGCCTCATTTACAGCGCGTGCACCCAAGTACGAACCACCGATACCTGCTACTACTACGATTTCGCAACTCTCGCGCAGCTGCTTGGCGGTTGCCTCAATATCAGCCAGTTGTGCCTCATCGATCTCACCCGGCAGGGTCACCCAACCGATATAGTCGTTGCCGGCTCCCTTGCCATTCTCCAGAAGTTCATTACATGCTGCGGTCTGCGCAGCGATTGCGTTCAGGCTGCCTGCCGGTACGAACGAGGCAGCGTGTTGTAAACAAAGTTTCATATTATTGCAAATGTGTTGTTAATTCTTGTATCACCAGTGTGGGTGACTTATGCTCATACAGTATAGCATACATCGCTTCCACGATAGGAATGTTCACGTGCAGACGCTCGTTCGCGTGGTGGATGCAGTACGTGCCGTAGTAGCCTTCCGCCACCATCTCCATCTCCAACTGCGCAGCTTTCACCGAATACCCCATACCGATCATCTGTCCGAACTGACGGTTGCGGCTGAACTTCGAGTATGCCGTCACCAGCACATCGCCCAGGTAACCGCTCGCGTCTATGTCGCGGTGGATGGGACTCAGAGCCATGGCAAAGTGCTCGATCTCCTGCAGTGCATTGCTGATCAGCACAGCCTGGAAGTTATCACCGTAGCGCAAACTCTGACATATGCCACCGGCTATCGAGTAGATGTTCTTCATTACAGATGTGTACTCCAGCCCGATGATGTCTTTTGATGTGCACGTCCGCACGTAGGACGTCTGCAGCAGCGGAGCGATCTCTTCGGCACGCTTCTGATTAGTGCAACCGATTGTCAGGTAACTCAATCGCTGCAATGCGATCTCCTCCGCATGACACGGACCCGCAATCACCAACAAGTTCTCTTCAGGCACATTGAAGCGCTCATGCAGATAATCCGTCACGATCTGATTCTTCTCCGGAATCATTCCTTTAACGGCCGACACTACGATTTTCGAACGCATCGTCCGCTTGATCTTCTTTAGTGTCGGCTCCAGGAATGGCGACGGGATAGCCAAGATCAGTATATCCGAGTCGCGAACAACCACGTTGATATCATCCGTGAAATGGATTCGGCTGATGTCGAACGTCGCACTGTTCAGATACGTCGGGTTCTTGCCTGTGCGCTTGAACTCGTCTATCACCTCCGGACGGCGGATGAACCAGTTGATTTCATCCACGTTCGTCATCACGATCTTCGCCAACGCCGTTGCCCAACTGCCACCACCTACAATTGCTACTTTCTTGTTCTCAAACATAACTCTATTTATTTCGCCTCCGGCTTCATAGTCGGAAACAGTAACACTTCCTGAATCGTAGGCTGCCCCGTCATCAGTATAGCCAACCGGTCGATACCGATACCTATACCTGACGTCGGCGGCATACCATATTCCAGCGCGCGCACGAAGTCATGGTCGATTACCATCGCCTCGTCGTCGCCCTTCGCTGCCAGTTTCATCTGCTCCACAAAGCGCTCGTACTGATCAAGCGGGTCATTCAGCTCGCTATAAGCGTTCGCCAACTCCTTGCCGTTCACCATCAGCTCAAAGCGCTCCGTCAAACCGGGCTTGCTGCGATGCATCTTCGTCAGCGGACTCATCTCAACCGGATAATCGGTTATGAACGTCGGCTGAATGAACTGCCCCTCGCAGGTCTCACCGAAGATCTCGTCGATGAGCTTGCCCTTGCCCATGTGCTCCGTATCCTCCACGCCTAAGCTCTTAGCAAACGCACGCAACTCATCCTCATTCATCGACGCTACATCCTTGCCCGTCTGCTCCTTGATAGCATCCAATATAGGCAACCGCCTGTAAGGCGCCTTGAAGTCAACCTCATGATCGCCGATCTGCACCTTCGTCGTGCCGTTCACAGCGATAGCTATCTTCTCCAGCAACTGCTCCGTGAAGCCCATCATCCAGTTGTAGTCCTTGTACTGCACATACAGCTCCATGCACGTGAATTCGGGGTTGTGGCTGCGGTCCATACCTTCGTTGCGGAAGTTCCGGCCAATCTCGTACACGCCTTCAAAACCGCCCACGATCAGACGCTTCAGGTACAGCTCAGTCGCAATACGCAGGTACATATCAACATCCAGCGTGTTATGGTGTGTTATGAACGGACGAGCACTCGCGCCGCCGGCGATAGCCTGCAGTATAGGTGTCTCCACCTCCGTGTATCCCGCCTCGTCAAACACCTGACGCATCGTCCTTAGGATCGTTGCACGCTTCAGGAAGGTGTCCTTCACACCTTCGTTCACCACCAAATCAACATACCGCTGACGATACCTCTGCTCCGGATCATTGAACCCGTCATAAGCCACACCGTCCTTGTACTTAACGATCGGCAGCGGACGGATACTCTTCGCCAGCACGGTCAACTTCTTCGCATGCACACTAATCTCGCCCATTTGTGTGCGGAACACAAATCCCTCAATACCTATGAAGTCTCCGATATCCAGCAGCTTCTTGAACACCACGTTATACATCTGGCGGAGAGCCTCCGCAGGTACCCGGCCGTTCGGATCGTTGGCATCCGCTACGGGGGCTTCAGCATCTTCAGGCAATTGTATATCGTCACGACTAACGTACACCTGTATTCTTCCCTTCGAGTCCTGCACCTCGATAAACGAAGCCTTGCCCATGATTCGTTTCGACATCAGTCGTCCTGCAATCCGCACCGGCTTGCCGGTGTACCATTCTGCCTCAGGCTCCGGCGCACCTTCTTCTCTGTCCACAAACGCAGCCTTAATCTCCGTTGAATACCCTGTTACCACATATTCTGCAGCAGGGTAGGGGTCTATCCCCATTTCCCGCATCGTCTGCAAACTCTGCCGGCGTACTTGTTCTTGTTCTGATAATTCCATTATTCCTTAATATATTAAATTGCAAATTTCTTAATTCCCCAGATCACTGTGGAACTGGATGCGTACCAGCCGCACTTCAATTTCGGTGTAGTAGTCCTCTCCCAATTCCTGCATAGCAAGCTTGATATTGTCGTTCTCTGCATGCTTGAAGTAGTCAAAAATCTCCTCAATGGCATCGGGGTCAATCACCTCCTCGAGGAAATAGCGGATGTTGAGTTTGGTGCCGGAATAGACGATGGCCTCAATCTCCTTGACTATCTCCTCCATCGACATGCCGAACCGTAGTGCGAGGTCATCAATGGCAATACGTCTGTCAATGGCCTCGATGATAGCTACCTTATGGGCGGATTTGTGCGCAACGGTCTTCACGCGCAGATCTTCGGGGCGGATAATCTCGTTCTCGTCCACATATTCCTTGATGACTTTCAGGAACTCTGTACCATAGCGTTTGGCTTTGCCTGCACCTACACCAGGGATGTTCTGTAGTTCTTCCATCGTGATGGGGTAGAAGGTGGCCATGGCTTCCAGGCTAGGGTCTTGGAAGATGACGTACGGGGGGACGTCGTGCTGCTTGCTGACTTTCTTCCTCAGGTCTTTCAGAATACTATATAGCTCAGTGTCTGCAGCCGACGAGCCAATCATATTCTGCTCAATATTCTCTTCGGCATCCTCGTCCACCACCTCAATAGGAATCTCGAACTTGGTCGGTTTGCGCAGGAATTTCTTACCTTGTGCAGTGATGTGCACACTGCCGTAGCTGCTCATGTCTTTCTCGAGGAACCCGTGCATGAGTGCCTCTTTCATGATGGCCTGCAGAATTTCTTCACTCACATCCGAAGCCACTCCGAAATTTTCCAGTTCGTTGTGCTGGAAACTAAGTACGTCGGGCGTCTTGTTGCCATGCAGGATATCCACGATGTGCTCTGCCTTGAATCGCTCGTTACAGTCCTGGATGGTCTCTATGGCCAGTCCCAGCAGTTCGGTAGCGTCGTACTGTTTGAATACTTTGTTGCAGTTGTCGCAGCACCCGCAATTATCCTGCGGATACTTCTCGCCGAAGTAGTGTAGCAACAGCCGCCTACGGCAGGTGGATGACTCCATGTACTGCTGTGTTTCGGCGAGCAGTTGGTTGGTGATCTCTGCTTCCTGCATGTTGTTGTCCTGACGGCTCTTGTCCTGCTGGAAATTTCTGAGGCGCTCGATATCCTTGGGCGAGTAGAAACATATGCATCGTCCTTCGCCTCCATCGCGTCCGGCGCGACCGGTCTCCTGATAATAGCCCTCAAGTGATTTAGGCACATCGTAGTGGATAACGAAACGCACATCAGGCTTGTCAATACCCATGCCAAAAGCAATCGTAGCCACTATGACCTGGCATTTCTCCATCAGGAACGCATCCTGGTTCTTGCTTCGCTCCTCGTTGTCCATGCCGGCGTGGTAAGGCAGGGCGCTGATGTTATTGACTTGCAAGATCTGCGCCAGCGACTCCACTTCCTTGCGCGCCATGCAATACACGATACCCGACTTACCCTCCATCTGCTTGATGAAGCGAACAAGATCCTTGTTCACATCACTGGTCTTCTGTCGAACTTCGTAGTACAGGTTCGGGCGGTTGAATGAACTCTTGAATATGGTGGCATCGGTTATTTGCAGGTTTTTCTGGATGTCTTGTTGCACCTTAGGCGTAGCGGTAGCCGTCAGAGCGATAATCGGTGCAGCGCCGATTTTCTCCACCAGCGGGCGAATATTCCTGTACTCCGGACGGAAGTCGTGCCCCCACTCGGATATACAATGCGCCTCGTCGATGGCGTAGAAACTAACCTTTACTCCCTGTAGCAACTCTACGTTCTCGGGCTTTTGCAACCCTTCAGGAGCCATGTACAGCAGTTTGGTCTTCCCCTGAATGATGTCCTCATGCACGGCGTGAATCTCCGGGCGGGTGAGTGAGGAGTTGATAAAGTGCGCCACGCTGTCCTCGTCGTAATAACTGCGCATTGCATCAACCTGGTTCTTCATCAGTGCGATAAGCGGCGATATGATGATAGCCACACCATCCATCAACAGTGCGGGTAACTGGTAACACAGGCTCTTGCCGCCGCCGGTAGGCATCAGCACAAAGGCATTCTTGCCATCCATCACATTGTTGATGATGGCCTCCTGGTTACCTTTGAAATTGTCAAATCCGAAATTATGCTGCAAAGCAGCAATCAGTTGTTCGTGTCTTGTCATATACTGATTTGAGTGGTATCGTTGTCGTAATTAGGTGATATACAAAGCACTAAAATTATTCACCGAATTTCGACTACAAAGATACAAAATTAATTTGATATATGCAAATTTTTCTGCAAAAAAATTATTCGGTTTATAGCAGGAAACATTTGTGTTATTATAAAAAGTAGTCTGCCGCATATGCGTAAATCTCTTACTTTGCCTAAAAAATGACAATTTCCAAGTCGCAGAATAAAAAAAATGCCAAATCTCTTGCAAATGTCGATTTTTTTTTGTACCTTTGTAGCGTTGGAGTATGTGCACGTGTGCCCCGCATGCGCGAGCACATACACCATAAAGTTTAGATTGAATCGCATATTTGCGTGAAACGGTTAGTTTTTTTGCTATGAATAGTTTCAACCCGCGTCACTTATTGTTGCTGCTTCTGCTCGTTCTTCCTATGCTCGCGATGGCCGACGACAGTCCTATGTATCGTATTGTCTTGCGGTCGGGGCAAGTTGTCGTGGGCGAGGTGCTCAGGCATAACGAAGAGGTAGTTATTGTCAAAGACCAATCCGGCGCACGCTTTCAGTACCCGGCTGGAGAGGTGGAGCAGATAACTGAGCTGGTAGCAAGTCAGGAATCGAAAACAGAAGATGTAGCGGAAGAAGAGGTTACCTCTCGCACGGTGTCAAATGTCAAGCGTACCTCGATGGGCTTCCGCTTTGCCGGCGGCGTGGCAAGCATAGGCGGCCGGGTCGGCGGTGTGGCTGCTGCTGATTTCCGGTTAGGGGCTAACAACCTGGGCGGAAAGCATATATTCCTCGGCGGTCAGGTTGGCTACCGTGCACTGATGACTCCCGAACTGGTGGATGGCAAGCAGAACGTGACGGTGCTATCCGTTATCCCTATTGATGTTGTGATGGAGCTGCCGCTTATTCAGGGCGTGCATGTGCCGATGATAGGCGCTAATATCGGTTACGGAATTGGGGTATCCAAGATTCGCGGCGGAGTGAATGCCGGATTGTCGTTTGGCTACCGCTACCAATTCTCGCGTACAGGTGCCTTCCATCTGAGTGCTGCCTGCGAGGTGCAGCAGCTGGCTGCAGGAAAGCACGACATTGAGATTGAAGCCGGTCAAACATTCACATCCAATGGCCGAAGAACGGCTGTCATGGGATTGTTAACTCTTGGAATATTGTTCTAATGAAGCAGAGAAACTCATCCAGTGGCAAATTCAAGCGGCAGCCGAGGAATCATCCTATAACGGTGCTGCTGAACGATAGTGAGATGCGTACCATCACGCGGTACTGCGAGCGATACAAGTACAGCAACAGATCAGAAATGATTAGGCAGACGCTCATTCACGCTATACTGAAGAAATTTGACAAAGACAGTCCCACACTGTTTGACTAAATGATAACGAACAGTCTTGCCATATTATCCCTTGTTCTGGCCATCATCTGGCTGGTGCCAATGGTGTGCCGCAAGATCCGCGTGCCGGCTATCGTGGGGTTCATCCTGGTGGGTATACTGATAGGCGAGCATGGCTTGGGGCTGATAGGTCAGAACGCAACTATTGACATACTGGGCAAGATGGGTATGTTGTACATCATGCTTCAGGCGGGTATTGAGATTGACATGAATGACTTCCGTCAGTACCGTACCGGTGCGGTAGTGTTCGGGCTATATACGTTTCTTTTCCCCTTCCTGTTGGGAATTCTTGCCGCGCGTGTGATGGGTATGACGTGGGCTACGAGCGCGCTACTGGGTGCGATGTTCGGCAGTCACACGCTGATGACCTATCCTATTGTTGGCCGTTACGGCGTACAGCAGTCGGCTGCTGTGAATATGACCGTGGGTGCTACGATGCTATCCATCACGCTGTCGCTACTCGTGTTGGCTGTGCTCAAGAGCAAGTTGCTGGCCGGTGGCGGTTCGGAGTACTGGTGGGCGCTGGCGGGCAAGACAACATTATTGGGTATTGTTACGTTCGGTGTGTTCCCGCAGATAGCCCGGTGGTTCTTCCGCTACAAGCAGGATACAGCCTCCGGTTTTGCCATGGTGATGCTCATGCTTGTTGCTGCAGCAGGATTAGCCGATTGGGCGGGGCTTGAAGGCATACTGGGTGCGTTCCTTTGCGGCGTGGCGCTCAATAAGTGGGTGCCCAACTTGTCACCGCTGATGGGTAGAATCAACTTCGTGGGCAACACAATCTTCGTTCCGCTGTTCCTGCTGGGAGTAGGCATGATGATTGATGTCAGTCTGGTTGTCGCAGGGTGGGGAACAGCCATCATGGCGCTGGTGATGATAGCCACCAAGTATGTAGGTAAATCGCTTGCCGCGTGGGCAGCACAGCGAACCTTCAACCTGTCTGCTGATGAGCGTAAGCTGATGTTCGGCCTCACGCATGCTACGGCTGCCGGCACATTGGCCATAGTGACCATCGGTTATCAGGTCGGGCTGTTTGACCTGACTATACTCAACGGCACAGTGGTAATGATCTTGGTGCTGTGTACGACCGCCTCGTTCATCACCGAGCACGCAGCCAAGGCTATTGCCCTGCAGGAAGAGGCGCGACTGGAGAGTGAGCGAACGGAAGACCGTTGGCTTGTGATGCAGGTTGCCGAACAGAAGGATGATGCCTTGCTTAGTGTTTCTACGCTCAGCCAACTGCCCGAACCGGAGTTCGTGACGGCTGTCGATTGGCAGGATGCCGAGCATTTCGTTGAACTATCCGGCAAATCGGTGGTCATCTACCACGAGCATCAACCGCTGAACACCATCAGCCGTCTGGTGGTAGCTGTGCCACGCTATGCTGAGAAAGAGTGGGACTTTATCTCCTGCTTCGGTCAGATTCGTCGTCTCAGCAGCCAGATCGGTGCCAAGGTGGTCTTCTATTGCAATAGTGACACAAAGCGGCCGTTGCAAGCACTCTGTGCCCGTCCCGGTAAGTTCCTGAGGGCATCCTATCGTGAGATGAATGACTGGGCAGATGTGCCGCAGATAGCCAAACAGATGCGTGCCGATGACATGCTCGTGTTGCTTCAATCGCGCTACGCTACGCCGAGTTATAACCCACAGTTCAAATTGGTGCCTTCTATCCTCAAGGAGAACTTCGCAGAATACAGCACCTTGCTGCTCTTCCCCGAGCAGCGCACGCATGCCGAGGGACAAGACTGGTTGCTTACGGATATACCACAACCTTCCACAATCTGGCGTTTGCTCGGTAGCATGAAAGAACGAATGCAGAATGTGTGGCGCAAGCCCCAACAGACAGATAAATCAAATAAATAGTAAAGATATGAAACGCTCAATTCTTTTACTCATTAGTGCATTGGTACTCAATTGGTCACTGAATGCCGCAGAGACCTATACGGTGAACTGGTCGGCGAACGGCAGTATAGTGTATTCCACCAATCAGTTGGAGGGTATGATGATTGTGGAATTGCCGGAAACACCTACAGCCTGCGATGCATACGGCTATACGTTTGTCGGCTGGAGCGACCAACCGATTACCGGGTCGCAGAGTTGGGAACCTGACGTATTGTATACGGATGCCAGCGAAATGCCGTTGGTTTATGGTGATGTAACGTACTACGCTGTGTTCCGCTCGGATGTCTCTGTAGGCGGAGGTGGAACGATGGAGTACGTCACTTCATGCGAAAACAGCAATCCTGCAGGGGGGGATCCGACGGGGGCAACCAGCGGCACGCTTACGGGCGGACAGACTTGGGAGGTAAAAAGTGGCAATATATTGTATATTGCCGGTGGCGGTTCTATCGACGGATTTACTACACCGGATGAGGCACCTTGGTATGATTATAGTACTAATATTTCAACTCTTTATCTGAATGCAGACTTTTTCAGCATAGGTGACTACGTGTTCTATAGCCTGAATAGTCTGTCAATGATTCAATCGCCGTCAGCATACGTGCCAACACTGACCTCCACTTCGTTTAACACGAGTTCCATCGGCAAACAGATTACGTTGAGTATCCGTGGTAGCCTGAAGAGCCAATACGAGAGTGACCCATACTGGGGAATGATGAATGTGTATGCTTCTGATTCCGGCGGCGATGATCCTGTGGCGGGGGATCAATATACGGTCAACTGGTCGGTCAACGGCAGCATAGTGTATTCCACCTCTCATCAGGCAGGCGATATGATTGCGGAATTGCCGGAAACACCTACGGCCTGCGAGGGCTACGGCTATACGTTTGTCGGCTGGAGTGATCAGCCGATTATAGGGGGGCAGAGTATGGCTCCGAACTTATATACGGATGCCAGCGAATTCCCGTTAGTTTATAGTGATGTAACGTACTATGCGGTGTTCCGCTCGGACGCAACAACCGGTGGAGGTTCATACGAAACGGTTGATGTACTGACGCTTGCTATGACGGGTGTGCAAAGTGGCTCAACAGGCTATTCAGACTGGTCAAATGTCACGGTCAATTCAAGTGCAATGTATGCCGGTAATTCTGCCGGAGGGAATGATGCTATACAGTTGCGATCGAGCGGCAACACTTCTGGTATCATATCAACTGAGTCCGGAGGTATGGCTTCCAAGGTTTCCGTAGAGTGGAGCTCCAAGACCTCAACCGGACAAACGCTGAATATATATGGTTCAACTACCCCGTTC
>CAMIZG010000011.1 GCA_946403215.1 uncultured Bacteroidales bacterium
TTTATGTCAGACATCGGCATCCGCAGCCAGATGGCTGTACTCGCGAACTGCAATCAACAAGAAGAATATCCCTTCAAGGCATTTTGCGAACTTACCCATTGCACGCCAGAAATTGCCAAGATGTTCTCTGACCTGTTATTAATTGAAGTCGCGCTCACGCCCGAAGAAATCGCGGCAGAGCGTGAACGATTAGAAAGGATGAAATCATGATTTGTTACAACGCACCCGTCCTTCGACTCATCGAAACGGAAATATTTAACACCTTTAATAGCAAAGGAGTTGATTATCCCGATTATTCCAATTTGCTTGAGATTCGGAAAACACTTCTTAACGAGTTGGCTCTCGCGCAGCAAGCAGAACTATTGCCGGCCATTATTGCTTTTAATGAGGCTTTATGTAGCGCTTTACATAAAATGTATAATCGTGCTCATAATTTATATGAGCAGATTTCTGTTATACAACCAATCGCTGAATTAACAGCAAAATGTTATTTAGATAGTAAATATCCGCCACGACACCCGTACCAGAACCCTGGCCGCCAGGATTTATGGGAGGCCTTATGTGATAGTGGCTGGAACTCCCTCTATGCAGATGGAGTAACGCACGAATTGGTGCTTCCTCGCGACATCAACGAATCTTTCGACACCTTTATCGGCATGGACTGTCCGCCGCCGAACTGGAACGAAGGTCTTGACCAAGAACTCACCAAAGATCTGCATCTTATCAATGCCTTCCACAACCTCTTCGACCATACCAGCTTTGCTCTCACGGACTTCCTCTTTGTGCGTAATTTCGACATTGAAATAGATATCAAAATTGAACAATCCATTAAACAAGAAAAAATATGAAACCATTAATCCGAGAGCGTGTTCGTGGTGAACACGGAGAAGAATTTACCATTTACGGTGAATACAAGATCCTCACCCATCTCCCATCCGACTATCAAGGAACTTACGAAGTACCTAATTGGGTAACAACCATCGGTCAGGATGCGATAAGAAGTTGCCATGAACTTACTTCAGTCAAAATCCCCAAAAGCGTCACAATGATTCGTTCCGGCAATTTCCATTTTTGTGACAAACTGACTTCCATCGTTGTTGATGCTAACAATCCCGTTTTCGATTCGCGTCACAACTGCAATGCAATCATTGTGTCTGTAACCAACACATTGGTGCTTGGCTGCAATGGAACAACCATTCCTGATGGTATAGAATCTGTTGAGGAAGGCGCTTTTGTCGGCTGTAGCGCATTGCAATCGTTGTATATCCCTGCAAGTGTAAAGCACTTGGGATTTAGGTTTTTTGAATCCTGCCCCAATTTAGCCTCTATCTCCGTGAACATTAACAATCCCCTCTATGATACAAGGGATAATTGCAATGCCATTATCGAAACGGCAACAAACAAATTGCTCTGCTCATGCCAGGCGATTGAGTATTTTGTTATCCCCCGCAGCGTCACAAGTATTGGCAGCTATGCCTTCCAAGGTTGCCGTAACTTGAAATCAATCCGCATCCCCGAACGCGTAATAAATATCGGCGAATCGGCTTTTGACAATTGCCATTCTTTAGATGCTGTACTCCATTTATCCGACATTAAAGTAATAGAGAAAAACGTTTTTGCAGATTGTATGCAACTGAAGAAAGTGGTTATCGGTTCTGGTATTACAAAAATTTGCTTAGGTGCTTTCTGTGCATGTGTTAGTCTCAAAGAGGTCGTCATTTTTGAAGGAGTTCGGGAAATTGATTCCTGGGCTTTTGGACGATGCGACAGTTTGGAACGAATCACACTACCGTCTGGATTAGAAACGATTGCACCCGATGCATTCAAAAACTGCAATCGGGTAGTGCAGGTGAACATCCCCAGCGGAACATCAGAGTATTACGCCAAGTTTGATGCTCTAAAGAAATTCAGATGGCGCTTCGTTGAGTGTGATACCCTAAGCTAATAAACAATAGTCGCATTTGATGATAAAGAGAAAAACAAAAATAAAGGGATACATTGTCGGCATTGAGCCTATTGATCAATCTTTCGGAGGGTTAAAAGATGGCAGTTTGTATTGCCTCTGCTGCACTCAGCCGAAAGATACTTCCTCTTTGTCGGCTAAGGTAGCGATAGGCTTGGCAAGCAGAGGAAAAAGTGTCGTGATATTTACTACAACATTAACGCCCAGAGCAATGTTCAATCTTCTTGTTGACACCATACAACAATATGACGTATCCTCCACCTCACATGACTTTACGCAGCGCAAGTTTAATGCAATCAATAAGTTTGGCCAAATGGCTATCCTGATTGAGAGCCCTCGTTCGTTGCGTTATGAGTCATTAACCAATTCGATGCAAAAGATTTCCTACTTGCCCCATCATGCCATAGAATGTGTAATAATTGACAATATTCAGAACATGCTGACAGATTTTCCCGTTTCTTCTAAAACTGTCGCATTGGATGCCAATCTATATTTGCTGAAAATGATTGCTGAAGAATATAAGATTCCAGTTATAGCAACGCTTGACGGCAACTATTCATACGTATGGGAAAGACTAAATGAATCTTCATATATAGATAAAATGTTGGCGGTTCGGTGTAGGTTTGATAAAATAGATAAAGCAGAAGCATTTAGTATTCCTATCGTAACTATACCACCGGATGAGAAGCAGCCGGAACTCTTTGAAACTGCATTAGATGTAGTATTAGGGAAAGGCGAATAATTATTACAATCAATTCAACAAACCAATGAAAAAGAAAATCGTATTTGGCTTGCTGCTCTGCATCGGAGTGGCAACCGCATTCGGACAAAAGTCCGAAGTTACAGTGTTTGGCCTCCCATTTGGGAGCACGTATGAGGCGTTCCTTTCCGCTTTCAAAGAGCGAAGCTTCACAGGGAACACACAAGTATATCCGACCAATGGAGATGTGCGTATCTATAACATCGATGGCACATTTATGACGTACAAATGTTCTGTCGAGATGTGGGCGACCAGCCTTTCGCACACTGTCTATCAAGTGAAAATCAAGTTCCCATATTATTCAGACAATTACAAGAACATCCCTAAAGAGCAACAGTTTCGCGCCATCATATCTTTGTTGGAAGATAAATACGGCAAGGCTACATTTGTGAAAAAGAAATCTGGAAAAACAGTCGTGCAAACTATAGACGATGGTAGTGCTGCAATTTGGCATTTTGCCAATAACACGGATCTTGAGGTGTATTACATGGCATCCGATGATTATTGTATTCTCACGTATGGCGGAGATGACGCATTGAATGGAATTTTGCATAAGGAGATAGAACAGGTGAAACAGCAAAAAGCCACTGAACATCAAAATCAAATATCCAATAGTAACATTTAATTTTTGAGCGATATGAAACGATTAGCATTTATTGTATTTGCCTTATTCTCATTTGGCATAGCGTATTGCCAGCAACCGGCTTTCTTGGGGATAGCCATCGGGACATCCATTGATGAGTTTGTCTCGCAACTGGAGACGCAGGGATTTTCCGTTGAGGGAAGCAATCCGAAGATTGAAGAATATATGTACATCCTGACAAGCGGTAAGCTCAAAGGTACGTATATCAATTATCCAGCAACGGTTATACTCTATGCGTCTGTTCTAACCCGGACAGTGACAAAAGTTCATGTGGAATTTTATTTCAATGATGATGTTTCCAAAGAATCACAGGTGGACAACATAATCAAGTTGTTTGAGCAGAAGTACGGTCGAACGGAGTATTACAACAAAGGCCTACAGGAAGTCAAGCCTACCATCGAAAACGCAAATATGGCGCGATGGTTCATGCAAAAGAAGCCTGCAATCGTCATGACGTTTATTGGAAGCAAGTGCCAGTTTGACTTCGGCTTTGCCGATAACACGCTCATCAAAGACGAAGAGGCACAAAAGAAAAGCAATCAGGTCGCAGAACACAAGCAGCATATTCTGTCGCAAATAAACCTTGACACTGAATTCTAACTTTCAACCGGGTCAATCAAAACATCATTTTTCGGGAACGAGTTGGCCAAAGAGCATAACATAAGCATAAGATAAGCATATCATAAACCTAAGGACGGTTCAGGAACGGTTTAGGCACATAGACGAAATGTTCAAAGGCTGAATCGTAGTGCAAAGTAGAGCCATAGTCAGTCCATTAAGCGGTCATTATCGGTCCGTTTCCGATGCAACATCGAGTCATTCTCATTCGCATCTCGTTCGCATCGTGGACGTCACTGTAGGATGCCGGCATGAAATGTGTACGATTAAGGGCGTGCCAAACTAAATTGACACGCCCTTAATTCATGTGCTAAATATTGCTTACTTCTTAGCCGAAGGCACGATTATTTATTATCTTGCTTACGCTCGAACGATTACTTCTCATCCTCGACAGCAGCCTGGGCGGCGGCGAGGCGGGCGATAGGTACGCGGAACGGTGAGCAAGATGCATAGTTCATTCCCACACGTGCGCAGAACTTAACAGACGAAGGTTCACCACCATGCTCGCCGCAGATACCTGTGCGGAGTGCGGGACGAACGGCACGACCCTTCTCTACTGCCATCTTGATGAGCTGGCCTACACCGTGCTGGTCAAGAACCTGGAACGGGTCAACCTTCAAGATCTTCTTCTCAAGATATGCAGGCAAGAACGAAGCGATGTCGTCACGGCTGTAACCGAAGGTCATCTGGGTGAGGTCGTTCGTACCGAAGCTGAAGTACTGAGCTTCCGTAGCGATGCGGTCAGCGGTAAGGGCTGCACGCGGGATCTCGATCATCGTACCGATCTCGAACTCGACTTCGATGCCATACTCGGCAAATACTTCCTTGGCAACGCGCTGGATGATCTCCTTCTGTTGCTTGAACTCGTAGAGGATACCGATCAGCGGAACCATGATCTCCGGCATAGGATCGTGACCTTCCTTCTTCAGCTCGCAAGCAGCCGACAGGATAGCGCGGGTCTGCATAGCGGTGATCTCGGGGAAGGTGATACCCAGACGGCAACCACGGTGACCGAGCATCGGGTTATTCTCGGCAAGCGACTCAACACGGCGTTGAATCTCCTCAACCGAAACGCCCATCTCCTTAGCCATCGTTTGCTGACCGGCAAGATCATGGGGTACGAACTCATGCAACGGCGGATCGAGCAGACGGATATTTACAGGCAGTCCGTCCATTGCCAACAAGATACCCTTGAAGTCGGCTTTCTGGTACGGCAGCAGCTTAGCCAGTGCTTTCTCGCGACCTTCGCTGTCCTTGGCAAGAATCATCTCACGCATAGCTACGATCTTCTTGTCGTCAAAGAACATGTGCTCGGTACGTGTCAGACCGATACCCTTGGCTCCAAAGGCACGTGCCACTTGTGCATCGTGAGGAGTATCAGCATTCGTACGAACCTGCAGATGTGTATATTTGTCGCACAGATCCATCAATGCCTTGAAGTCACCGCTGAGTTCAGCAGCCTTGGTAGGAATCTCACCGGCATAAACCTGACCGGTCGAACCGTTGAGCGACAGGTAGTCGCCTTCCTTATAGGTAACGCCCTCGATGGTAACGGTCTTATCCTTGTAGTCAACCAGGATAGCACCTGCACCCGATACGCAGCACTTACCCATACCGCGAGCCACAACGGCTGCGTGTGAGGTCATACCGCCACGTGCGGTGAGGATACCTTCGGCAGCCGACATACCGGCCAAGTCCTCAGGCGAAGTCTCGATACGAACCATGATCACCTTGTGACCGTCCTTGTGCCACTCCTGAGCGTCGTCAGCGTGGAAGACGATCTGACCGCAGGCTGCACCCGGCGATGCGGGCAGACCTTGGGTGATAACTTTGGCTTTCTTGAGTGCGTCCTTGTCAAATACAGGGTGCAGCAGTTCGTCCAACTTCTGCGGCTCGCAGCGCATGATAGCCTCTTTCTCAGAGATAACGCCTTCGCGAACAAGATCCATAGCGATCTTCACCATAGCCGTACCGGTACGTTTGCCGTTACGGGTCTGCAGGAACCAGAGCTTGCCCTCTTGTACGGTGAACTCCATATCCTGCATATCGCGGTAGTGATCCTCAAGTTTCTGCTGAATAGTGTTCAGTTCGGCATAGAGTTCAGGCATAGCCTCTTCCATCGAAGGATACTTGCTTGCACGCTCCTCCTCGCTTATACCCTGCAACTTAGCCCAACGGCGGCTGCCCTCAAGGGTGATCTGCTGCGGAGTACGGATACCTGCTACAACGTCCTCGCCCTGTGCATTAACCAGGTACTCACCGTTGAACAGGTTCTCACCGGTAGCGGCGTCACGGCTGAAGCATACGCCCGTAGCCGAGGTCTCGCCCATGTTACCGAACACCATTGCCATAACCGAAACGGCTGTTCCCCATTCGTCAGGAATTCCTTCCATCTTACGGTAGAGGATAGCGCGCTCGTTCATCCAGCTGCGGAATACAGCGCAGATAGCACCCCACAACTGCTCGATAGGATCGTTGGGGAAATCCTTGCCGGTCTGCTCCTTGATAGCGGTCTTGAAGCGTGCTACCAGGAGCTTCAACTCATCAACGTTTAGGTCTTTGTCCAGTTTGATGTGACGGATCTCCTTCACCTCGTCAATGATCTTCTCGAACGGGTCGATGTCGGTCTTGTTCACCGGCTTCATGCCCAGCACGACGTCACCGTACATCTGTACGAAACGGCGGTAGGAGTCATAAACGAAGTGCGGGTTGTTGGTCTTGGCCACCATGCCCTCGGCAACGGTGTCATTCAGACCGAGGTTGAGGATGGTGTCCATCATACCCGGCATGGATGCACGCGCACCCGAACGAACGCTGACGAGCAGCGGGTTCTTCGGATCGCCGAACTTGCAACCCATAAGGTTCTCAATGTGCTTTACGGCAGCGAGTACGTCGTCGTTCAGGAGCTCAACGATCTTGTCCTGACCAACCTGATAGTACTCGTTACAAACGTCGGTAGTGATTGTGAATCCCGGGGGCACAGGTACACCCACAAGGTTCATCTCGGCGCAGTTGGCACCTTTACCGCCCAGTTGCTCGCGCATCTGAGCGTTACCTTCGGCCTTACCGTTACCAAAGGTGTAAACACGTTTTTTGTTGTCCATTGTGATTGATTTATGTTAATTTTGTTGTTTGAATAGTTTCGAAAGACCGATTTGCCAGACGGAGCAAAAACATAGGGTGCTCCCGATAAACCCCCTACTTTCCTCCGACATTCCCCCGATATTCCCCCGATGAAGTCGGACAAAAAGTGCAATCCCACAAAAATCCGCTACAAAGTTACATAATTTTTTTTAAATTTCCAAATATTTTTCAAAGAAAAATCGCAGTTTATGCAAAGAATTGAAAAATTCCACGCTATTGGGTGAAAATTCTACATGTTACCACACGAATAAAAAAAATCGCCATGAAGCGATTTTTTCTGTTACTATTCGATGGCATCGATATCTGCTAGTTCGATAGCATCGTTTATGCCTATTCGATAGCATCGAGTCCGGCCGTGAGCGCGAAGAGCGTGACGTTCCAGTTGATGGTCACCTCGTTGGAGGCGTAACTGGGCTGATAGTCCAGATAACTCTCGTCAGCCGGCACATCTTTCGGGTACTTCACGCCATCAGTCTCGGCATCCTGCCGCATGGGGTTCGGACCGCCTGCCAGGAAGCCGGGGTGCGTACCCTTCGGATGGCTGTAGGACAGACGGTGATGCGGATGGTTTGTGGGTTTCTGTCCGAAACCGGTCACATAGCAGTAGCCTGTGGCGTTCTGGCCAAGAATATAGTTGAGGCATTGTTCGGCAGCCGTACGGTACTTCGGATCGCCGGTCAGGCGGTAGGCATAGAGGCACTCCACCCCACGCCAGCAGCAGCCTTCGGAATTGCAGCCCCAAAAGAAGTCCGACTCACGGTTGCCATACGGCGAGTGATGCACAGAGGTCTCAACTTCGTCCAGGTAGGGCTCTAAGTGAGCCAATAGATTGGCCATTGGCTGTCGGCAGTCGGCTATTGGCTGCGTGTGCATCAGCCATTCGAGCGAAGCCAACTCGCCGACATTCCCCCAGATTGCAGGAATGTACTCTGTCGGCTGATGGCTGATAGCTGCCTGCTTGTATGCATCATCATGGGTGAGCAGATAGAGTTCGGTGGCTGCCCAGTAGAACTCGTCGCGGACATCGAAGTCGTCATATGCACCCGTCGTGATTTCCGGTTTGAACTGTTCGTTCATCTTCGGCTGGTCGTAGTAGATGGCGGGATGAGCCTCAGCCCATGCATAAGCACGCAGCGCCGCCTTGGTGGCTTCCTCCACAAATCCCGGATACACGCTCTCATACGGCGCATAGATGCGTGCTGCGAGCGCCATAGTAGCAGCAAAGTCGAGTGCCGCGGCTGTGGTTTTAAGCACTACGTAACGCGGTTTTTGGCATTCGTCCGGACGGATGAATCCCTCAAAGTCCGGTTCGGTGAGCTTATGGTACACGCCGCCGTCTTTGTCCTGCATGGTAAGCATCCAGCGGATGTTGTACATCGCTTCGGCAAGCATGTCGGGCACGGGCATTCCTGACTCGGGAATATTCAGCGCAAGGTTGTCAAAATATTCCTTGTTCATCTCGTATGCCATCAGCCACACGCCCATAGTAAAGCCGCTGTTGACAATATACTTGTTGTAGTCACCGGCATCATACCAGCCTCCGGGACTGGAGATGACTGTTCCTTCGGGACGTTCGGCCGTGGCAGCTGATGCATGCACCAGCACATGATTGTCAGGGTGTCCGCCTTTGCGTTCATAGCCTTCGGCAAACGGCTCGACGATATCCATCGAAGCACGCTGGTAATAGAAGGCACGTAACGCCTTTCTGGTCAGTTCGCGGTATGGGTGCTCACTAATGGTAAAGGGGCATGTGAACGGCGTCTGGCCGTTATCCACATACAGCAAGTAACTGCCGGGCTTGTCGAAGTACGAGAAGTCAATGATCTGCCGCGGCTTGCCGGAGATAGGGTTAAGCATTGTTTCTGATGCTACCCCGTGCCACAGCAGTTCGCCTTCATCATTCGTGATTGCCACGTAGCATGGCTGCGCATCGGGTGAAGGGACATCAATCGTGGCGGTCTTCTCCTGATCAGGACGGAAACCGACCTGATTCATTCGAATCTGGGACGAGTCGTGCCGGCACCCTGCCATTGTGAGAGCGCATGCACATGCGAACGCTATATATCTATTCTTCATATTCTTACTTTTTCAGCGGGAACTTGTAGGCCAGCAACGCCATGATGAACGCGATGACGGCAGGGAAGATGGAGAACAGCAGCCACACCATAAGTTTGACGGATGGTTCGTCGGTGATGGTGACAATGGTTTCGCCTGTTTCCATGTTCGTCTCGGACACCAGTCCGGCGAAGCCGAGTAGCAAAGCTATCAGGCTTCCGGATATCGCTCCGCCGAACTTCTGCGCCATGGTACCTGACGAGAAGATCAGACCGGTGGATGACGTACCGTTCTTCTCTGTGGCGTAGTCGGCTACATCAGCATACATCGACCAAATAAGCGGCGAGTACAGGCCTGCGCCTACCGATGCCAGCACAGAGGTGCCGACCATGAGCCAGATGTACTGCGGCTCCATGGGCAGCAGGAAGAAGATGGTGGAGAACACACCACAGATAACCGAAGCCCAGACAAACGCCATGCGCTTGGAGCCAATCTTACGCGTGAACCATGGACTGAGCGCGCCAAAGATCATACATGTCACCTCGCTGAACGCCATGAATACCGTGTAGTTGATAATCAGTTTTCCTATGGTAACATCGCCGCCCAGACAGTAGGTTATCATGTATCCTGCAGCCGCATAACGGAAGCCGTTGAAGAAATTGGAGCAGAACGCCACGAGGGTCATGTACACCCATGGCTTGTTGCGGAACAGATCGGCGAACTGCTTAAATCTGAACTTCTCTGCGCGAATGGGTTCGTGTCGCTCGCGGGTAAGCAGACCGCAGGTGAGTGTCATCAGTGCTGCCAGGATACCGAAGCCGGCACCCAGCACAGCGTACTGATGCTGGTCGGAGCCTCCGACGAACTTCTGCAAGTACGGGAAACTAAGCAGCGTAACGAATCCCATAGCATAGGCGCCAACCATACGGAAGGCAGAGAACTGGTTCTTCTCGTTGTCATCGGTAGTCATCACGCCCAGCAGCGAGCCGTAGGGCACATTGACCATCGTATAACAAGCCATCATCAGCAGGTAGAAACTGTACGCCCATATGCGCTTTCCTGTGGGACCCAGATCAGGTGTGAACAACAGCATAGCGAAGATGAGTCCAAACGGTATAGACCCGAAGATGAGCCATGGGCGGTACGTTCCCCAACGCGACTGCGTGCGGTCGGCAATTGAGCCCATGAGCGGGTCGGTGACCACATCGAACATTCGCGCGATGAGCATCAGCGCAGCCGCATCGGCAAACGACAGACCGAACACATTGGTGAAGAACAGCGGGAAGGCGATAGACATAATCTTCCAGACGATGCCGCCGGAAGCGGCATCGCCCAGAGCATATGCGATTTTTTCTCTTAACGGAACAATCATTTGTATGTTATTTTATTGATTTGCAGTCCCCATCCTACCAATGACATTGCACCGCAGGTCTCAACCGTAGCCTTGCGTTCGTCGGTGTAGGTGAATGTATAGGGGCTTGGCGCTTCGTTCATATCCATCTGGCCTACAAGATCATATCCGTCCCACCAGGGTGTGGTGATACGCAGGGCGTAATACTGTTTGTACTCCGCGCCTTCATACATGTTCGCATCACCGTCAGGCAGTTTCTCAAAATAGATGCTAATCGAAGCTCCCACCGGCACTTGTGCCATCTGATCGGCCGTAACCTTGACGCGGTCCGCATCCCACTGCAGTGCAACCGCTCCCGACCAGAGAGTCGATTCGGGGCTGATAGATATCTTGACCTGCGTGACGGTACCATGGGCGGTGCTGAACAGCACATCCGAGCCATCGGCGTTCTTCATTGACAGTGTGTGCTCACCCACCTCCAGCGCGGGCACTACAAACGCCACTGATGTAGCTGTAACCGTCAGTTCGGTGATAACGGTCTCATCGAGGGTGACGGATGCGACATCCTGCAGTTTGACACCGGTGACAACCACCTGCTTGCCGGGTTCAAGATTATTATAGCCTTCAAGCACTACGGATGCATTGTGCACCTGGATGGCATCCGAGCCGTGGAGTGCACCTTCAGTATCCTTCAGGCGGAGGTAATAGGTGCCATCCTTCAGTTCGGGAAGGTTGACCGTGAGTTGGTCATCCGTTACGGCGGTGGGGGCGAATGTCACCACCTCGTCCTTACCAAAGATATCGCGTGTCACAACAATAGCAGCCACCTTGCCCAGGTTCTTGCCGCTGACGGGAATATCAACGCCGGGAACGAGGTGTCGTCCGCCAGCCGGAGCACCGGCGTAGGGTGCATCAGCAGCGGGATTAACCGTCAGTGAACCCGAGCGCGAGGTACGCTTGCCCTTCTCGGTAACTGCCTCAATGGTGAGTGCATACTTGCCGGCTGGAAAAGCCATATTGATCTTCGTACCGGTGAACACGAGCTCTTTATCCAAATACCAATTGACCGTAGTGTAACGCGAGGGCGTGACAATAACAGAATCCACAAGGGCATCAGGATTGGTAACCTCTCTGGTGATTAAGCCACTCTTCGTCTCATAGGGCACGAGGATAAGCGGTGCATCGTCTGCAGACTGCGTATCAAAGGGTTCCTCCTGCTTGCAGCCGGTAAAAAGAACCGTGGTAGCCAGTGCTGCAAGTAGCAATATATATTTCGCTTTCATAATTACAAATGCTAATATTGTAAATGAATAAATGGTAAATTACTTCACATCCCACCAGAGTCGTGCATGCCATGAGTACCCGCCTTTTACGCGGTCTTTGGCAGCCTGATAAGCGTCCAGACTATATGTCTCCTCCTTGAGCGGATAGCACAAGCGCACAGGGATATCATTGCCATCAATGAGCGGGTTCTTGCCGGCGGGGTCAGGAGCCTGCAGTACGGGAATATCCGAACGACGTTGGTTAGCCCAAGCCTCGGCAGGGTTATGGAAATGAAGAATCCATGCCTGCGTGTTGATCTGGCTCTTCTGCTGCTCAGGCGTTACTCCCCACTTGATAGTCGGTTCGGCCAAGTAAGCATCGATGTCGCTTTCCGACACATGGTCGTAGTCATAATTATCCGTCAGGAAGTTAACAGCTGCACGAATACCTGCTTCATAATAATCCTGAGCGACATCGCCTGTACCCCATCCGAGTACAGCCGCAGCCTCAGCCCGCAGGAAGCATACCTCAGCATAGGTCATGATCACACCCGGGTTCTGCGAACGCAGCAGGTTGCCGGCCAACTTCGGCTTGAGCCAGCGAGGGTCTTTAGCCGGGTCGAAGTCATAAACGGCCTTAACCTCTTGGATCTTGCTATCCAACGCGCTGCCGGCAAGATTTGGGTACGACGGCCAGTTGTCCCACGAGAACTCACCTGGAGCCACCATGGAGATAACATCCTTGTCCGGATAAGTTGCCTGCGTAGCCAAAACAGCATCGGTCATATCAATACGCCCTTCGCCGGTAGAGATGGACATAAAGTCATCGATATAGAAGCCGCAAAGCAAGGTGGTACGCGGGTCATGGTTATTGTATAGTTTTTCCCATAATGTTTGGCATACGTAGGACGGGTTGTTGGCGGGATCGTTGCCGTAGAAGTATTTCGACATCGCATTGCCACGGAAATCCTTATATGACTCCTGTCCGAAACTGTAGCTGACCTTGTCATGATGTACGCATGCATCATCAGCAGAACTGGTCATCACACCGTCAGCTAACGCAGCGATGAACTCCTGTTTAGCTAATTCGGGCAGTACATCGGATATACGCATTGCATAACGTAAACGGAGCGAATTGGCAAAAGTCCGCCACTTGGCTATATCACCATTGAACATCGGGTCGCTCTCAATAGCCTTGGCTGTTACGTCAAACTGATCAGCAGCGGCCTTCAGATCCTTGAAGAACAAGCGATAGAGTTCCTCCTGAGTGTCGTATTTAGGTTGTGACACACCGGACAGATGTCCCAAGCCGGCCTGTGTATAAGGCACATCGCCATAATAATCCGTCAGCAGCGAACCTACGTATACACGGAAGATACGAAGCGCAGCGTTGATGTTTACTTGTGTTGAATCGCCATCGGTATGTGCAATGGCATCTGTCAAGTTGCGGAACGCAGCCGTATAGAGGTTGTTCCACGGACGCGACATCTCATTGTCGTCCATACGATGCTGACCACCGTAGTTGGTAGTGTTCCAGCAGCCCATCAGGTGCTGCGTGAACGCATATGTATAGAGACGATGAACATCCACGTAGTTCATGTCACCGTTGATCTGCAACTCTGCATAAGAGAGTTGGAAGGCCGGATTGATTGACTCCGCCTTGGTTGAATCGGTGTTGATCTCCTCGTAAATCTTGTCAGAGCAAGCTGAGAGAATCAAAGTAGCAGCAAAGAATATAAATAGTTTTTTCATAATTAGATACTTATTACTTATTAAACTTCAAAACTTCTTTTAACTTTATACTCTCAACTAGAATTTTATATTGAAATTCATACCGTAACTTCTGCGGCTAGGCAGCGAGCCGTACTCCAGGCCAAGACCGGAAGTATTGTACTGCGCATCAGGATCAATATCCTTGATGTTTTTCCACACGATGAACGGGTTACGTGCTACAAAGCTGATACCCACATGCTTCACTATACCCTTCTTGTCAAGCCACTCTTTTGGAAAGTCGAGGCTCAAAGTCAGTTCGCGGCACTTGATGTACGAGTTGTCATAGATGAACATCTCAGGCGACTTACGCGACACCTCGTACCAATAATCTTCGGGGTTGACGTAAATGTCGTTCTCGCGCCATGTACCGTCTTCGTTCTGGATTACGCCATCCACAAGGTAACCATTGTATTGTCCCTGGTTAACCTCGGCTTTGCGCCATTCAGCCATGGATGTCACACCGGCAGCCTTACGAGCTTCCTCGGAAGCATACCACTCGGCACGCCCGACGAGCGTCTCTTTGGCTTTACCTGTCTCAAACGAAGCACGTTCGGACATCGAGAATATATCTGCGCCGACCTTAACATCGAACAGGGCTGAGAGGGTCAGCATACGCCAACGGAGTGTGGTACTCAAACCGCCTGTCCAATCCCACTGTGCGTTACCGAGCACCTTGTTCTCCGTGGTGAACGTAGGCAAACCGGTTGAGCCGTCAACAATAACGCGGCCTTCAGCATTGCGTGCCAGCGCAGGACCACAGATGGATCCATACTGTTCGCCCTCGCGAGCGGATACATATACGTTACACCAGGTGGCCCTGGCAAGCTCCAACTCGGTGGTTCCTTCCACGAGCGAGAGAACCTTGTTATTGTTCTTCGACCAGTTGATATTCAGGTCCCATGTGAAGTCCTTGACTTGCACCAGACGAGCACCAAAGGTTATTTCAAAACCTTGGTTGAGAATCTCACCGGCGTTGATCATGCGATAGTCGTAACCGCTGGTAGGCGATGTCGCCATAGCGATAATCTGGTCACGTGACTTCTGATGATAGAATGTGAAGTCGAGGCTGATACGCTGGTTGCACCACTTGGTTTCAAAACCTGTTTCCCACGAACGGGTACGTGTCGGTCTAAGGTCCGGGTTGGGAACCAGATTGCCATAAACCGAACCAATCGTGTAGCCCGATGTACCGAACTGCGACTTGGCATAACGGAGCGAAAGTTGATAGGGATCAGTATCACTACCTACCTCTGCCCAACTCAGGCGCAGCTTACCATAAGGCAGCACTTTCCGGTTGGACTTAATCAGCTCGGAGAACACCCACGATGCACTGACTGACGGATAGACGTACAGGTTCTTGCCGCTGGCCAAGGTCGATGATTTGTCACCACGAACCGTGGCATCCAGGTAGAGCATATGACGCCAGCCGAGATTTGCAGATCCGAACACGGATACGATACGTTTCTTGTACACATTCTCCTCAACCGACTGGTCTTGGAAACTGGCAATGGTCACTATCTCGCGCATACCCATGTCGGTACCGGTATTGATGGTGGTGTGGTTGTTCACGTTGTAGATGTTAGCACCGGCTGTTGCCGTGAAGTCGAAATCACCCCATGTATCGGTGTAGATGGCCAGCAACTCTGCATTGAACATGCGGTTGTTGAAGTAGCTGTTCTGCAGGCGTCCGGACTCATAACCGGGTGTTGTGGGGTACTTGAAGTCCGAGAACTCGAATCGGTTGAACTCGGCACCCACGGTAGCCTGGATCTTCAGTTGGGGAATTACGTTATACACGATTTTTCCGTTCATACGGAGCAAATCCTTGTATGACTGGTTCTTGTTCTTATTGATGTCCCAATACGGGTTAACGTTGTAGGGATCCATTCCGTTCCAATTCTGGTACTCGCCGTTGGCGTCCTGGTAGTTCTTGAGCCATGCCTGGTCATACGTGGTGGCCAGTGTCATCAGGTTCTTGCCCACATTGGACTTGTCATCCCCCAGAGCCGGACGGTTCTTCACGTCCTCATGCGTATAGTTAACCGAGAAATCCAGATCAACCGGTCCGAGCGAGGTGTTAGCACGCAGGTTAAGGGTGTTACGGCTCATGTTGGAGTTGGGCAGGATATCTTTGTTGCGCATATCCGTGTAGGTGAATCGGATACCCGTACGGCCGGTGTTCATCGATACGATAGCGGTGTTCGTAGCCGTCAGACCGAGTTCGAAGAAGTTAGCCGTGTTGTTCGGGATGATGCGGAACGGATGCTCCTGACCATCGAAGTAACGAAGCATCAATCCCTCATCGGCTTTCGGCCCCCAGGATTTGTTCGTATTGCTAACAGCATCGATATTGTACATTCCTTCCGAACCCATTCCATACACTTGTTGTACGTTGTCCCACTTGCTGAGCTGCGAGTCCATGGTTATTGTTCCATTGTACTCCACCGACCACTTGGCGTCACCGGTATTGGCTTTCTTGGTTGTGATAAGAATCACACCGTGGCTGGCGCGGCTACCGTATAGGGCAGCTGCAGCCGGACCTTTGAGTACGGACATCGTTTCGATATCATCGGGGTTGATGCTGGAAATACCATCACCCAGGTCGTACCCCCCCTCGGTACCGGCTGAGCCATAGTTCGTATTATCCATCGGCACCCCATCAATGACGTAGAGCGGTTGGTTGTTGCCGGTCATCTCGGTCGTACCACGCAGCATAACGCGCGTTGAACCGGATGCCCCGCCAGCCGTACCTTGCACCACCAAACCTGCCACGCGACCAGCCAGTGAGTTGGCTACGTTCGTCTCCTTGGCTTTGGTCAGGGCTTCGCCTTTGACCTCACCGACCTCGTAGCCAAGGGCTTTCTTGTCACGCTTGATACCCATAGCTGTAACCACAACCTCCGAGAGGACCTCGGTATCTTCGGTCATTGTTACGTTAATCGTACTGCCAGTCACGGCAATCGTCTGCGCACTGTACCCCATGTACGAGAATTCCAGTTCGTCACCCTCGTTCGCCTCAATGGAGTAGTTGCCATCGAAGTCGGTGATCGTACCGCGCGTCGTTCCTTTGACGAGTACGCTGGCACCGATGAGTGGTCCATCAGCGTCAACAACAGTACCCGTCACCATGTTCTGTGCTAAAGCAATGCTTGTGGACCCCATGACGAGTACCACAACCATAAGCACGAGTTTTAGATGCTTCATGTTATTATAATTTTGTAATATTGTGTTCTTCTGTTACTTGCGTGAGGATTCAGGTGCAGATTCATAGATGGATTTGAGTGTGTAGCCGGGGTCATTGTTCTCCCATGAATCAACCATAGCCCGCACAGCCTGTTCGCCACTACCGATGAACTTACCCGTTCGGTGATCAATCACGCCGAACCCGTCAGCGCCGGCCTTGCTGTTACCGTTGTCCCAATAGAGAGCGGCTATCCGGCGCTCGCGCATCGCTTTGCATACGTAGCGGAAGTAATACAAGCGGAACGCCTCGTCCGCCTGGCTGGCACGACGAACTGCTCCGAACTCGCCGAAATACACAGGTACGCCGCGGCGCACATACATATTGAACAGACGGTTGAGCATCCCCACATAGGCTTCCTCCCCTACTCCGGGCACGACATCTATACCGGTGTGCCCCCACTCATTCTTCTCCGCAGCTCCGGCGTAATCCCATGGGTCGTAACTATGTACAGCCACCATCAGTCGGTTCTCCACGTCATCGGTAGGCAGGACGAGGTTCTCGACTGTGAGATCGGGGTTAGTAACATAGCCCGGCACACCGATGTATCGCGTAGCGTTCTGCCCACCGGCGGCACGGATAGCATCCACGCACACCTGGTTCCACTCATTGAGCACGCGGTACTGTGCGCCACCGTCAGTACGGTTGGCACCATTGCCCCAGCCACCGTCCTGAATCTCATTGAGCGTCTCGAACACGAGCCACTCGCCATAGTTGGCGAAACGCTTGCCTATCTGCAGCCAGACCATCGTCAGCTCTTGCTTGATACGTTGGTTCTTCTCCTCATCGGCTACAGCACCCGGCAGGTCAATCCAGTGGAATCCCTTGCTTGGAGTGTCGGCTGCGCCGAAACCGTCGTGGTGGATATTGATGATCACGATCAGACCGGCCTTGTGCGCCATATCGACGAGTTCAGCCACGCGATCCAACCAGCCTTTCTCTATCGTATAGGTCGGTGCAGCACCGATATGGCCCATCCATGTTACGGGAATACGTACGGACTTAAACCCTGCTTTAGCGACGCCGTTGAAGGTCTGCTGGGTGGCAGCTTTGTTGCCCCAGCCTTCCTCATACGAACAGCCGTTATAGTGAGCATCCATCTGGTTGCCTAGGTTCCAGCCTATACCCATTGACATACAGAACTGAACTGCCTCGTTGTCCATCGGACGCGTTTTCTTCTGCTGTTGATCCTGCGCCTCGCATGCTGCAAAGCTGATCAGCAGAGCAATGAATGCAATCGTTAGCTTTTTCATGATATTAATGATTTATTGACCAGTTGACTAGATAACTATTGTATATTCATGCCTTCCCGACTCATAGGGCAGTACGGTCGGTTTGTCCGCACGCTGTTTGCCGTTGGGGTTCTTCACCGTAATCACGTACTCTGCGTCACGCCACTTGCGCGTCACCTTGTACTCTTTCAAGTCGTTCGGGATGCACGGGTCGATCTTCAGACCATTGTATGTCGGATGGATGCCCAGAATATACTGACTGACGGTCAGCCAGTTCCATGCAGCGGTACCGGTCAGCCAACTGTTCTTACCTTCGCCGGGCTTGGCTGCTTCCTTACCTGCCACCATCTGACAATATACATACGGCTCAACCTTATGAAGGTCTTGGTCATCAATCCAGGCCGGAGCAATCTTCTTGTATAGCGTCCACGCATCGTTGCCGCGGCCGGCAAGTACCTGCGCGATGATCACCCAGGGGTTGTTGTGGCAGAATATGCCGCCGTTCTCCTTGTAGCCTGCAGGATAGGTCGATTGCTCACCCAGTTCTATATGGTAGGTCGTGTATGCCGGCCAGTTCAGCACCATTCCGTGTTCGCTGTCCAGCAGCTCAGTTGCACTGTCGAGAGCTTTCTCGGGAAGGCCTTGCTCGGCACCGATACGCGCCATGGCGCACCAGCCCTGACTCTCAATGAATATCTTGCCCTCCTCGTTCTCGTTGGAACCGACCTTGTTGCCGTAGTAGTCATATGCTCTCAGGTACCATGCGCCGTCCCAACCGTACTTCTCCACAGCCTGACACATTTCCTCTATGTGCTGTTCGGCGCGGTTAGCCTCCTGCTGTAGGCCGCGTGCACGGCACAGCTCCACATACTGGCGTCCGCAGAACACGAACAGACCGGCTATCATCAGGCTCTCCGCCTTGCTGCCTTCGTTCTTGTTGCCTGTCGTCTGGAATGACTCGTTCGGGTCGTTGGAGAAGCAGTTGAGATTCAAGCAGTCGTTCCAGTCGGCTCGCCCGATGAGCGGTAGCCCGTGAGGACCCAGGTTATTCACCACGTGGTTGAAACTGATCTTAAGGTGCTCCATCAGGCTTACCTCCGTGCCGGGCTGATTGTCCCAGGGCACAAGTTCGTCCAGGATGCTGAAATCGCCAGTCTCGCGGATATACGCCGTAGCGCCGAATATGAGCCACATCGGATCATCGTTGAAGCCGCCGCCTATGTCATTGTTTCCTCGCTTGGTGAGAGGCTGGTACTGATGGTAGCAACCGCCGTCAGGGAACTGCGTGGAAGCGATGTCAATGATGCGCTGGCGGGCACGCGAGGGGACTTGGTGAACAAAACCTACCAAGTCCTGATTGGAGTCGCGGAATCCCATTCCACGACCTACGCCGCTCTCGAAGAACGATGCCGAACGCGAGAAGCAGAACGTAATCATGCACTGGTACTGATTCCAGATGTTCACCATGCGGTTCAGACGCTCGTCCGAACTCTGGACGCTATACTTGCTCAGTAGTTCATCCCACCACACCTTGAGCTCGGCAAACGCAGCGTCCACGGCCTCTACCGTTGCGAAACGCTCTATTATCGCGTGCGCATGTACCTTATTTATCACATGATGATCCAGCTCGCCGAGGGAAGTTGAAAGGTGAGAGTTTAGAGTATTCTCGAACTTCTCGTTCTCGCTGTTTTCTGCGTAGCCGAGCACGAAGATGTAATCCCTACTCTCGCCGGGTTGGAGTTCAACCTCAATGTAGTGGCCGGCTATCGGGCTCCATCCGTGTGCCAGACTATCGGTTGAGTGACCGTTGAGTACGGCTTGTGGCTCGCTCAGGTCGTTGTATAGCCCAATGAACGACTCACGATCGGTATCATAGCCGTTGGCACAGGTGTTTGTGAGTGCGTAGTAGGCGTAGTGGTTGCGACGCTCCTTGTACTCCGTCTTATGGTAGATGGCCGTGAACTGGCCATTGGCTGTCTCTATTTCCACTTCACCTGTTGACAGGTTACGCTGGAAGTTCTCGCCATCCGTTGCTGCGTTCCATAGGCACCACTCAGTGTAACTGAATAGTTTTAGGTGTTTGACCTCGT
Organism: uncultured Bacteroidales bacterium; assembly: GCA_946403215.1. Classification (GTDB taxonomy): domain Bacteria; phylum Bacteroidota; class Bacteroidia; order Bacteroidales; family Paludibacteraceae; genus Colicola. The sequence goes on from CAMIZG010000011.1 coordinate 20,133, forward strand.
TGGTCGTGTTGGTGAGTGTGAGTTTCTGCACTTCTGCCCAGGTCTTCAGCGGCACGAAGTAGAGCACGGATGCCCTCACACCATTCTTGCTGCCCGTGATGCGTGTATAGTTCAGTCCATGACGGCACTCATAACTATCCAGCGCGGTTTTGCAGGGCTTCCATCCGGGATTCCAGACGGTCTCTCCGTCTTTAAGATAGAAGTAGCGCCCGACGCTATCCATCGGCACGCTGTTGTAGCGATAGCGCGTGATGCGGCGGAACTTGGCGTCTTTGTAAAAGTCGTAACCTCCGGCAGTATTGCTAATCAGGCCGAAGAAATCCTCGTTGCCGAGATAATTGATCCAGGGGAACGGTGTTTGGGGGTTGGTGATGACATATTCGCGATTTGCGTCATCAAAATGTCCGTATTCTTTTGTGTTCATGGTGGATAATTGAAAAACGATGCAAAAGTACTGCTTTTTTTTGACATACGCAAATACTATTCCGACGTATAATATGCGTTTTTTGCCAAAATAGCATTTTTTGTTTGCAAATGTCGATTATTTTTATTATTTTTGCATCAAATTTAATTGCCATGCGCGAATCTTTTACCGAAATCACACGTCTAGAGCCTCTGGATGTATTCTATATTGGTGAGCGTCATAAAACCTACTTTGAATATCCTGCTCATTGCCATGAAGTGTTCGAGCTCAACTTTGTAGAAAATGCCAAGGGTGCAGTGCGCACCATCGGCGACAGTCAGGAAACGATTGGTGAGCTGGATCTTGTGCTGATTACTGGCAGCAAGCTTGCACATGTTTGGGAACAAGGCAGTTGTCCCGAACAAGATATCCACGAGATAACGGTCCATATTGACCCCGATCTCTTTCGCGGTACGCTGACCAACAAGCGCGCGTTTGCCTCCATCACACGTATGATTGAGCGCGCACAACGCGGACTGGCTTTCCCCGAACATGCCATCCGATTTCTGCACAATGATATCATCAATTTGGCGCATAGCAACGATAGTTTTGCATCCGTGGTTCGTCTGTTCAATCTGCTCTATCGCCTCTCGCTCGTTGAGGGAGCGCATGAACTGTCATCCACATCGTTCACTGATGCCAGACTGGCGAATGAGGATGAACGTGTGCAGCGGGCAAAGGAGTACATCGTCCAAAACTACATGCACGAGATCGCGTTAAACGACCTCGCCAAACTGGTACGCATGGCGCCGGATTCATTCTCGCGGTTCTTCCGCAACAAGACCGGTCGAACCCCTAATCGGTACATCATCGACTATCGCTTGGGAATCGCGGCACGTATGCTGCTCAAGACACAACTCTCTGTCTCGGAGATCGGATACTCCTGCGGATTCAATACACTCAGCCACTTCAACCGGCTCTTCCGCGAGTCAAAAGGATGCTCACCATCCGAGTTTAGGGAGCAATTCTGACAGGCTAGGATAAAGAAAAAATGTACATACTGAGAAAAAAATCATAAAAGATTTGCATAATTTGATTTTTTTTTGTAACTTTGTGGGATTTTTTGAGAATCGAAAGTCTAAAGCCAAATTAGTTAATGACAACATGAAGAAACACACTTTTGCAATCGCATTAGTACTATTGATGCTCATGCCCGGTGAAATGTGGGCGTGGGGTCAGGAAGGTCACCGGATAATAGCCGAGTTGGCTTATCACTACCTGAGTGCGGGCGCACGTAAGAAAATAGATAAGGTGCTGGGCAAGCACGGGATGGTTTATGTGGCGAACTGGCCTGACGAGATCAAGAGCGACACTATCTATCCGCTTTCGCACAAGGAAGGTTGGCACTTCCAAGACCTGGACGGCGGGATGACGGACGCACAAATAGCCGATGCGCTGGTAAACTATCCGAAGGAAGGCGGCAGTTTGTTCCGCGTGACGGATAGCCTGCGTACCTTGCTGAAGAATGACCCGACCAACCACGATGCGCTGGTGTTCCTGGTACATATAGCCGGCGATCGGTACTGCCCGATGCACATGGGGCACATGGATGATCTGGGCGGTAACAAAGTGAAAATGAAGTGGTTTGGCAGCAACACGAATCTGCACACCGTTTGGGACAGCAAACTGATTGAATCACAGGGATATTCTTACACTGAGTATGTGCAGTTCCTGATGGATAAGTACGGCGCAGAGCGCAAGAACATTGAGCAGAAAACCGAGACGGAAATGGTGCTGGAGAACTACCACGTGACGAGCGAGATTTATGCGTACCAAGAGACGTTTGACGGCAATACGTACCACTATATATATAAATTCCATCAGCCGATGGAATGGCAACTATATAAGGCTGGTGTTCGGTTAGCCATGTGGTTGGAAGAATTGTATTAAATCCGAACTCGGGGATAAGAAATACTTATAAGATGCGGGACTTTACATTGCACGCTTATACGCAACTTCTGAACGCCATCATCAAGGAGGATGGCGCGTTCCTCACGTTTGAGGAGTACTGCAGTATTCGGCAGGGCTTAGGCAGCAGGAAAGAGTTACCCGAACGCTATGTTATCCTGCGTCACGATGTAGATAAGCGTCCGTGGTTCGCCGTGCAGATGGCCGAGCTGGAGGCGCAGATGGGCGTCAAAGCCTCATACTATTTCCGCATAGGCAAAGGCAGCAACGAACCCGAGTGTATCAAGCGCATCGCGCAGTTAGGCCACGAAATAGGCTATCACTACGAAGATATGTCGCTCTGCCACGGAGATCACGAGAAAGCCTACGAGCACTTCAAGAATTCGCTGGAGTACTTCCGGCAGTTCTACCCGGTTAGGACTTGCTGCATGCACGGCGCGCCGCTATCGAAGTACGATAGCCGAGCATTGTGGGACCCCTTTACGGATAAGCAAGGAGAGCTGCATAAGGCATACGACTACCGCGACCTGCAACTGATAGGCGAGCCGTACTACGATGTAGATTTTAGCAAAGTGCTTTATCTGACGGATACCGGCCGTTGCTGGGACGGATACTGGTACAGCCTCCGCGACCGTGTACCTGAACATCAAAAGCGCTGGATAAAGAACGGCTGGTCGTTCCACCGGACACCGGAAATCATCATTGCCATCGAGGATCACCGGATGCCACCGGGAATCATGTTCACCACCCATCCGCAACGCTGGACAGACAAGATGGGAGCATGGATATACGAATTCATCATGCAAAACATAAAGAACCTGATCAAAGACATACTTAGCAGCAGACGCAGCAGTCTGTAAATAGCCTGCAGTCATGGACACGAAATCAGTATTCTCACGCATATGGACGGATGTCATTGTTTGGAGCCTTTCGGGGTTCCTGTGCATCCTGTGGCGTGTGGCGGCGGATAAGGCGTCTATTCTGGTTTATGTATGGCTGTTCATCGTGATGATGGTTGTTTGGGTACTGCTTGGATTGCTCACCGGCCGTTACCACCGTTCGTACAAGCAGATGGAGCTCTGGCAAGAACTGGTCAGGATGCTTATCCCGGCAGCGATAGAGTTTGTGATTGTATTCTGGATCGAGCGCGATGTATTGGCCCTATTCAATCTGTCACCAATGGTGGCAGGATGGATGATAGGCATTGTAACCGTACTTAGCGCTGTATGCATCATCGCCAAGCACTACTGGAAGTACGCGCAGAACATGGACGTTCCTGCGATGAAGATAGAGAAGCGTACCAAAGCCAAAGTGCTACGCCGTGACGAGCCGCGCACCGCACAATCAGTTGAGGCTATCCATCAGTCCGTGCTGTCCATCACAACCGAAGAGGACTATCAGATGCTACTGGAAAAGGCGCATCTGAACTCACGGCAAACGAAGATTGTAGCGAATAGAGACCGGTTCAGTCTGCTGCAGATTCCCGACTATCAGTATAAGACCCTGGTTGACCTAACGCTGCTGAATGATGCCAAAGGTATCAACCGGCGCTTCTGTGTCGTGAACCAGAAGTTGCCGGACAACGGCATCTACGTCTGCTGTTTCCGACCGCAGGAGTATATGAAGCAGAAGATACTGAACAAATATCCCAAGCCGCTGAACTGGATCATCTACACGCTCTACTTCTGGCACAAACGCGTTGTACCTCGCTTGGCTCTTTCCTCACGTCTGTACTACGACGTAACGAAAGGTCGGAAACGAATGCTGTCGAAGACCGAGGTGTTCGGACGTTTGTACTACTGCGGATTTGAGGTGGATGAGGTGGTTCCAATGGGACACATAGAGTACGTATTTGCGCACCGAAAGATGCAACCCTACCCTCAGGAGCAACTGAAGGTCTATGGACCGCTCATCAAGCTTCCGCGCGTTTGCAAGAACAAGGAAATGCGGTTCTTCTACAAGTTCCGCACCATGCACCCGTATGCCGAGTACATCCAGGACGTTGTGTTCGAAGAGCAAGGTGGTATGAACATTGCCGACAAGGCCGATGGCGATTGGCGTATATCATCGTGGGGACGTGTGATGCGCAAGTATTGGCTCGATGAACTACCGATGCTATTCAACTGGCTGAAGGGCGATGTGAAGTTAGTGGGTGTACGACCGTTGTCGCAGGCGATGTTCAACAAGTACCCGATCGCGTTGCAAGACAAGCGCACAAAAGCACGACCTGGACTGATTCCGCCGTTCTATATCGACCATCCAAAAACCTTCGAAGAATTATTTGCAAGCGAGGACAAATATCTGGATGCCTATTTGAAGCATCCTGTCCGGACGGATTTTGTGTACTTCTTCCGGACGATATATTCGATACTATTCAAAAAGATTCACAGTGCATAAATAATTGACAAATGACAAATGACAATTTTGCACTGGTGACCGGTGCGAGTAGCGGTATAGGCTATGAATATGCACGACAGTTGGCGGATAAAGGCTATCCGCTGATCATTGTGAGCAACGAGCAAGCTATCATGGATTGCGCTACGCGCCTGAGCGAACAGTATGGCCAGGTTGTGCATGGCTTGATACGTGACCTCGGCACCCCCGATGCGGCACGCGAACTGTACGACTACTGCCACAGGCAGGGCTGGGAGGTTGAGGTGCTGATTAACAACGCGGGCGTCTATCACGACAAAGATATATTGGATGACAGCGAGGCCTTTACGAGGCTGATTCTTAACCTGCACATGAACACACCCGCTATGCTCTGCTACCTGTTCGGACAGGATATGACAGCATGCCATAAGGGATATATCCTGAACATGTGCTCTATTACGGCAAATATAGCCGGCCAACGTCTGGGCACCTACGGCAGCACGAAGGCTTTCCTGGCAAGTTTTACCCGCGCACTACATGTCGAACTGAAGCAAAAGGGCGTTCGCGTTACGGCTGTACACCCGGGTGCGGTGGATACGGGTTTGTATCATATTCCTGCATGGCTGATGCGCATCGGAAGGATGTTAGGCGTAGTTGTTTCGCCTGAGTACCTTGCTCGCCGCGGACTGCGTGCCATGTTCCACGGGCGGTCAAAAATAACCGTACCATTCGTATATAGCAAGATTCTCCTACTGCTTATCGCACTTGCGCCGACCTGTCTGCTCCGACTGATCAGACGATTAGGATGGTTCTAACGCGATAATGCATCTTTAGATCTCCGAGAAAATGCAAAAAAGAGGGGATTCGTGAAAAAATAAAAATAATCACACTAATATTTGCAAATTTGAAATTATTTTCGTAACTTTGTGGCGAAATTCAGAAATACGGCGTAAAATGAATAGACATTTACCTTTTATGCGCAGAAATAGACGTTGGCTCGTTGTTGCCGCTATAGCCTTGCTCGGACTGAGTGATGCATTGCCTGCATTTAGCCAGAGCAACGAGATACGTTCCGGTCGAATTGGTATCGAATTCGGCAAGTCACGTTATGGTCGTAAGGGTTCACAATACAAGAGCCGCCGAAACAACATCATGGAGAACAACAGCAAGATGGGCTTCTGGTCGGTAGGTATATTGGGCGGCGCGAGCTTCAACTGGCAAACACGCGAGGCAGGTTACGCCTACGACAGGACGTTCGATGGCGCTTGGGGCGCACACGCCGGTGTCACCGGTACGTATATGTTCTTCGACTGGCTCAGTATCCGAGCTGATATTCTCTATACGCAGAAGAACTACAACATGCGCCGCATGCATCCTGCTCTGCAGGAACTGAACATTCACTCCAACTACACCAACCATTACCTGCAAGTGCCCGTGATGGCCGATTGGACGTTCGGCTCGCTGGTTAGAGCACACATCTTCACCGGAGCCTATGGTGCTGCATGGCTAAGCGGCGAAGCTGCACGTGTCACTCCGTTCAACAAGGACGAGCTGAAAACCAAATATCAGTTCACCCCCGAAGACAACAGAGCTGACGGCGGACTTGTAGGAGGTGTAGGCATTTCGTGGGATCCTATCTATTACATCCGTATCAGCGCCGAAGCAATGATCTTCTATAGTCTGGCGAACACCGTAAAACGCCAGCCCGTGATGAACGACACACGCTATAACAACACAATAGTTATCGGATTGTCAGCAAGATACGTATTCTAACTGACAGTTGATAGTTGACAGTTAATAGTTGATATCTATGAAGCAGAAATTACTCTATATTGCATTGATTGCCACCTTGGTGATTGGATGTCGACCGAAAGGAGATATCTATTTCGATCCGAATGACCCGATGAACATGGCTTACACCACCTACACCGGTCAGTTTGAGGCTTTCTGGCGCGGAATGAACACGCACTACGTGTTTTGGAGTGAGGATTCAACGGATTGGGATGCAGTGTATAAGGATATGCTCCCCCGTTTTCAGGAATTGGACACAACATATGCCACCAGCGGCACAACGCCCGATTCTGCTACATTTGCCGGTTTGTACGCCGAGATGACCGCTACGCTACGCGACCATCACATGTCTATACAAGTGCTCGATGTGCATACCAATAAGCCGTTCCTGTTCTATCCGGGAGTAGCGGAAGTCAAGCAGCGTGACTATGTGGTTGGGCAGAACTACTCATTTGAAGCAATACAGACGGCCATTAACGGATTCGTTAGCAGCGGTCTACTGAGTAGCGGCACATGGGGCGAAATGGGCGAACAGCATAACTTCTTCGGCATTCGCAATGTGGATGACAAGAAGATAGCCTATCTCTGGATAAGCAATTTCCAGATTAGTCAGGCGCTGAGCAAAGAGCCGGAATCGGAAGGCGAAACAGCATATATTCAAAACCTTCGCTCCTGGTTGGATCTATGTATTAAGGATGAGAACTTGCTGGGCATCATACTGGACACACGCTGTAACTTGGGCGGAAAAGTGGAAGATTTGAAATATGTGGTAGGTTCATTCATTGGTAAGCCGCTTCACTACGCAGACCTGCGATACAAGGAGGGTGTCGGACGGTATGAATACACCGATTGGATACCGGCTATCATCGATACCGTTGCAGCCGAAAACCGCCGCGACCTGGAAGCCTCTAATATACCCTACGTAGTGCTGAGCAATGCAATGAGTATAAGCATGGGCGAGATCTCTGCCGCTGCTATCAAGCAACTGCCTACCGGCTGTATGATCGGCGAACGCACTTTTGGCGCCCACGGACAGATAGTATCCAACTCAGCACTGCTGCATGACGGCTCGTTTGGTGACAAAGATGGTCTGCACTACGTATACACATCCAGTATGCAAACCCGCTTCAGAGGCGAAGAAGTGCTTGAGGGCATAGGAGTATCGCCTGACAAGAGCGTCCTGCAGGTAGAAAGCGGCTACGACGGAGCCATGGAGAAAGCTATCGATTACATCAAGGCTTACTAAACCATATTGGCGTTATAGTAACGCGAATCGTGCGTCACCTCCTCACCGAGGAAAGCCGGCTTAACGAACAACGTATCTTCGGAAGGTAATTCAATTTCCGCCATGATTAGTCCGGCATTCGGAGTGCGGAACTCATCAATCTCCCACTTGAGTGATATAGGCTCGGTGGGAGTATTTGTTTGATTAAACTCCTGCGACACAATCTCTGCCGGCAGGATATAGCGGGTCTTGTCAATAATCCGATTACCACAGAGCGGTAGCAAAGCCTGAAAATCTTCAACGGTTATAGGCTTCTCCCACTCAAAGCGGGTAAAGGATTCCAATCGACATTTGATAGTAAGGTAGGCTTGCTGTGAGCCATCGGCAGCAGTGCGCATACGGATACGCACGGTACGTCCGTGTTCACGGTTGATGTATCCCTGGATGATATCGTAGTGCGTAATTGCTAACGCACGAAACGAATCATCCTTAACAAGGAACTTACGTTCGATCTCTCTATTATTCATTTACGGAAAATATACCCGTTGGACGACGGATAGTATATTTGGTCATCTCTTGATTGGACTCAAATCCCACCCCTTTGATGATCGTACCTCTTGCGCTATCACCCTTAGCCTCAATAGCAGCTTGCGATGGTGGCTGGGTTATAGTGATACATGAGTCTGAATAGACACGTTCTTGCCGCTGTGCCCAGAAGAGCTCGGGCGTCTCAAACTGCTCACCGTTGACATTGGTGGCATATACATTGCCTGTCAGATGCCATATCTCGTCCTGGTCATCATAATAAGCATAGTCGGCACGCAAGGTGGCCGATGTATTGAGCATCTGGTCGAACTGCTCCATATAGATTCCGTCAGGAAACTCCCAATAGGAGGGTTTGGCTTTGTCGTATATCTGCCATTGGCTTGCTGTAATGCGAAAGCGCGTCACTCCGGAATCAGATATCAGTGTTGTCACTCCTTGCGCATCCAGAACCGGCATCGCTGATCGATCCTCGATGGCGTCCATGCGCAACTTGACCTCCTTGCGGCGGCAGGAAGGTAACAAGAGCATTGCCACCACAAGGATGGCAATGCTCAATATAATATGCCTGTGATTACTTGGCAGCACGACAGGTTGTTGATTCTTGGATCCATCCACCTACGGTGAACGATGCACCATCCTGCAGTTCGGGCAGGTCGAAGATCTCCTCCTTGGTGGGGAAGTACTTCGAGTAGGTAGCAATCAGTTTGTTGGCATCATCAGTTACGTCCAGATCAACCATCTTGGCTTTCTGGAACTTATCGATAGCAGCCCAGAATACCGTCTTGTTGAGGATAGCTGCCTTGGCAGGAGCCATCCCTTCGCCATAAGGCTGTGATGAGGCATAGAGAAGTCCCATCAGGATATAGCAGCGACCCTGGTTAGCCTGCAGTCCGAGTGAACCGCGCAGATAGGTACGCGACAGTGGGTAGGACTTGATCTTGTCGTAGTAGATGTACGCAATGTTGAACAAATACTCAGCGCGATCTTCCTTGTCATCTTCCGGAGCCAACTCGATAGCCTGCTCATAGTATGTAACTGCATCCTTGTAGTCGCCCTTCTTCATGCACATCTTGGCGCAACCGGCTGCACTCTCCTCGGTAGGCTCGAGCTTGTGACTTGCTGCAGCTGCCGAGAAGTAAACTTCACTCTCCGTGCACTTAACGCGACGGAACATAGCCATGATCTTGTTGAGCATGTCGAGGTTCGACAGGTTGTCGTTGACAATGGGACCAAAGATCTCGTCGAGCTTATCGCAGTTGGCTGCACCGGATGAAGCAAACATCTGATCCACATAATCCTTGTTCTCCTGTGCACGCGCGGCATTCTTGTTACTGGCGTCAGCAGCTTGAGCGCTCAGGATCATCGAAACGGTCTGATAGTCACTGATATATGCCGTAGCATACTTCTCCGGATCAATCTTGTAGCGAGCATTACTCAGGTCAGCAAATGTCTTGAGCACTTGGATCTGTGACTTATTACCCATCCCCTCGATGGATTGCTTGAGCCAATCGTAAGCAGGATCTTTGAGCTGATCCTCTTTGAAGAAGTTGCAGTAGTCAACGCCCTTCAATCCAAGCACATAGGCAGCAGGATACTTCGGATCGTCACCGAAATACTTAATACGGCTGTCGTGAAGCTTGAGAAGCAGGTTACGGAGTTCCTCGTATTCCTTCTGATCTTGAGTCTGCGAGATCTTCCACTCTACCAATTCGTCACCACGGGTATAGATAGCTTTGTTGGCATTCGGGCATGTGGTGAATACCTGCCACCAAGGCTCCCACGCATCAGCGTATTGTTTGTTCTTTACCGACTCATTGAAGAGCGATACATTGATAACGCACTCCTCTGTAACAGTGGGTTCAGCCTCTTCCACTACCGGCTCTGCTGCCGGAGCAGACTCAGCAGGCTTGGTAGGCTTCTTAGCCAGTGCAAACGCAGGAAGCGATGCAACCAAAACTAAAGCAATAAGTGATTTTTTCATAACTGTACTATTTATTGTTAACAAATTATTCTTGCGATCAGCCTGACGCGGCTGATATATCTACAACTTGCGTTTGAAGAACCAGTTCTCGTTGATTGCGGCATTGATGGTTAGCTTCATATAATCCTCTTTGAGCAGCGCACCTCGATGACCATACTCTACCGTAGCATTGAACACTGTTCCGGCATTACGCAACGGGAATCCTACACCTATGGAGAATTTCATCTCCTTGCCATTCACGCTTTGCTGGTATGGGTCAGTCAGTTTGGCACCCAGGCGCCAGTACATCCGCTCGGCATAATTTCGTCCGATAGGGTTATGGCGATACTCCACACCCAGCGCATAGATAGAACGAGAGCGAAGTTTCTGATCACTGAATGCCTTTACATTGCTCCAACCCTGATTGGTATAATCGAATGCAACGGTCAACCGCTGCTGCCATGTGTACGATGCGCCAATACCCCATTGCATGGGAACCTGCATCTCTGCGCCAGAAGCCTGAACAGTGTCTCCCCAGTTGGATTCGATGACCGAGTAGTCGCCATTGAGTTTGAGCTGTGGCTCCCATATTGCCCCGACAGTGAAGGCGTGCTGATCGGAAAAGTTGTGGAACAGTTGTGCTCCCACGCGGGTACGTACACTGCTAACGTGGAGCGCGCCATACATAGCTACGTCGTGCATGTCAGCCTCCTCAAATACAAGTGCACGATAGTTGGATACTTCGCCAAACATATAATATACGTTAGCACCAACCGCAAACCAATCCATAACATTGAAACTCAATCCGCCGTACACCTCCGTTATGCCTCCTTCGCCGGCATAGGTCATGGTGTAATGATAGTCGGAGTTGACCGAATCGCTCATTGAGAAGTTATATCCGACTGACGAGAATGGCATCACACCTGCCGAAAAAGCGATATAACGCTTGTATATAGGCACTTGCAGGGAGATATACTCCAAGTTTCCGTTTGCCCGGTTGCGTCTGCCCGATGCATCGGAATATGTGGTCCACATTACGCTACCGGCCAAGTCGAACATGAATGTTGTGCTATCACACACCGTATAGGAAGCCGGTTGCAGGGGGTTGATTGCTTTGTTGGAGCGCATACCTATACCTACTCCACCCATGGCGCGGAAGGTGTTCGGCGAATCATCGCCAAGATCACCGTACGCAAAGCGCGAATATGGTGAACTGGTCATGTTCTGCGCACCGGCCGCAAGCGCGAGGCAGACAAACAAGTATGTGACAAAAAGTTTTTTCATTTCACTATAGTGGTACAAGTATCGTGCCAAACTTATTGAGGTTTCACCGTATTAAATATCAGTATCTGGTTCAATCCCTTGAGTACGAGGTGACGTTCGAAGCGTACCTCTGCTTGCAAACCATGCAGGATGAACGGTGCGTTACCGCCTGTAATAATAGTCTTGTAATGAGATATCTGCTCCTGTAAATCACGCATATAGCCCTTCACCTCAAATATTATTCCCCTGATCACTCCGGCCGCAATAGCATCACGCGTATTGCGTCCGAACAAGGGCAGCATCTCATTCTCTTCTGCCTCGACAAGGGGTAACTTCTTGGTCATACGGTGCAGGATAGTAAAGCGCATCTTTATTCCCGGAGCGATGTTTCCCCCGACGAAGTTTCCCTCTTCCGACACAAAATCATAAGTGACGGCCGAGCCTGCATCAATAATCAGCACATTCTCCTTAGGATAGATCGCGTTCGCCCCGACAGCCGCTGCCATCCTGTCTTGCCCAAGGGTAGCCGGTGTGCCGTAACTGTTCTTGACAGGTAACGGCGTATTGTGGTCAAACAGCACAAAGTGCCGCGAGTGCTTTTGCAGCGCATTGACCACAGCCGGCTCTATATTCACCACCGAGGATATTATACTGTCCTCAATGGGATAGAGCTGGAACAACTGCTCTACTTCGGCAGAGGCAAAATGCTTATACAGGAAATGCTTCGCTATCGTGCCATCCTCGCGAAAGAGTGCTACTTTCGTGCGTGAGTTACCTTGGTCAATACACAGATTCATACCTTTTACCATTTGGGCATTTAATCGGCCATATTGGTGTAGAGGAAGCGCTTGATTGATTTCTTAGGCGTCTTCTCAAACTCATGAGGATAGATCTTAATCTTAACTATCGGCTCATAGGATGCCAGCAAGGGGTTAAGGGCGTGGCGGTTAGCCTCCATTGCTTCCTCCAGCTGTGCTTCAGTCAGATGGTTGGCATCCACTGCCTCCATGTCGGGGTATACGAGAGCAACCAGTTGGTTTTCCTTGTTCTGCAGGACGAGAGACTCGCTTACGTAAGGCATATTGTCCAACTTGGACTCTATCTCCTCTGGGTAAATATTCTGTCCCGACGGGCCTAAGAGCATTGTTTTGTTACGCCCCTTGATAAAGATAAACCCATCCTCATCAATCATTCCCAAGTCGCCGGTCTTCAGCCAGCCATCCTTGGTAAATGTGAGGCGTGTTGCTTCATCGTTCTTGTAATAGCCATACATCACATGCTCGCCTCGCACCTCGATCTCTCCTACTCCATCAGCATCTGGCTTGGCGATACGCGCTTCCATCAACCCGGGCAGAGCTCGGCCGCAACTGAACGTCTTGTAGTCCGCAAATGGCGTGAACGAAATGAGCGGAGCACACTCCGTCATCCCATAACCAACGGATATCGGGAACTTGATTCGCTTGAGGAACGCTTCGACTTCAGCATTCAGCGGTGCACCACCGATGATGATCTGCTGGAACTCGCCGCCAAAGGCTTGCATAAGGGTCTCACGGATCTTGCTCAGCACGATCTCATCCAAGTACGGAATCTTCAGTACCCAGCTGACAGGTGCCTTACTAATCTGAGGCACAATCATCTTCTTGTATATCTTCTCCAGGATAAGGGGCACCGACAGGATAAGCGTAGGCTTGACGTCGGCAAAAGCCTTGAGCAGGATCTTCGGAGCAGGCGTACGTCCCACAAGGAACACATGACCGCCCGCTGCTATGCAGCACAGGAAGTCAAACGCACAGCCATAGGCATGAGCCAGCGGCAGGAAGGCCACGTGGCGCGCACCCGGGTAGCATATCTTGATGTCTTCCAAGCCATACTTGATATTTCCGGCAAGCGCATTGCAAGGAGTAACAACGCCTTTGGAGAAGCCTGTCGTACCGGACGTGTAGTTAATCGACGCGATCGCATCGTTCGGACGCTCGTCGTAGTGAACCATGTCGGGCGTCAGCTTGCCGCCAAATCGCTTGACGAACTGCTTCTGGATATAGAACAGCGTGATATGCGATACTTCCATGTGTTGGGAGATAGGATGCCAGTCATTGAGCGAAACGACCACCCTGACATTCGGTATCTGCTCCAGATCAATCCCTTCCCAGATGTTGTCACTGATAAACAGCAACTTGGCATCCGAGTGGTTGATGATGTGAATGGCATCAGCGGCGTTGAAGTCCTGCAGAATAGGTACAACGATAGCGCCGTAGGTAACGGTTGCCAGGAACGTTGCCACCCAGCAGGAGTTGTTCCTGCCCATGAGGGCTACTTTGTCGTCTTTCTTCAAGCCGTTTTCCTCGAACATCAGATGCAGATGTGCAATGACGGTTGCCAACTCGCCATATGTCTGGGTCTTGTTTGTGCCCCAATCGCTTACAGCCGGCATGTCCCAGTGCTCACGAAACGAGCGCTCGAAGATCTTGACCAGATTGTATCTTTCGTCGGTTAACATAACGAACTATTTTTTTCGCAATGCGATAGTTATTTCTTCTTATCTATTGCCCTTATTCCGTAGGCAAACTGACCGGTGCATCAAATATATCCTGCTGCCTGCCTCCTCCCACGCTGTAGATGGAGTCAACAACAAACTGGCTGTTGCCACGCCATGGCAGTACGCCGAGGTAACGCTTCCAATGCAGCTTGATCTGACGACCGGATGCATTGTCAATCTGCTGGGCAATACGCTCATCTTCCACCGAGAACTTGAACTCGTTGGACTGGATGGTGGAATTGGTGTTCTTGGAGTTATAGCCGGACTGTATCATCTTTCCCTCATAGGTCTTGAAGATAAATCCTTCGCGCTGGAAATAGTTGATATCTCCCTCGTTCACGCCGCTGCTGTATACGAACCAGAACTTGAAGTACAAGAACAAGCCCAATGCCAAAACGAGCACTGCAACAATGATAGAAATAGTTTTTCTCATAGTACAAAAATTTACGCGACCACAAAGATACAAAAAAAATCCCATATTTGCAAGTTTTATGGGATTTTTTTTGACAAATAGAATGAAATTCTATTATTTTTCATGTTTGCATGCCTCTGAAGCGCATTGATCGACCGCTCTGAGTATTGGTTCGATGGATGGCGGTGCGCCTACGGCTTGCATCATCCACTCTTTGGGAGTGAGTCGTCCGAGGCGATAGATGCGAGCATACTCCTGGGCAAACTGCTGTGGCGAAATGAACTGAGCCAGATGTTCCTCCAGTTGGTACTGAACGATGTGACCGAGCGGATAGTTGGGTAAGTACATCGGCGCATTGACCATGTGACTGTACACGGCCAGCAGCACGCAATCATGTTCGCCCAGCACAGGCTCATAGTACGTGTTCCACACATCCTTGGCTATTTGCACCGTGGCATCGCACAGCTGCTTGGGCGTTGCATTCGGATGCTCGTATATCCAGCGCCACATACTCATGTCCACCAGACTGACACCCATGATCTCGTACATCGACCAGAACTGGTCAAAGCATTTATTCATTTTGTCATTTACCATTTGGCCGTTTGCTTGGCCATTGGCTGTTGGCAGCAGTTGCAGGTCACGCTGTTGCCAGAGGAAGGCACTGGCCTCGGTATAAGCGGTATTAGGCACGCCGGAGAGCATATAATAATCAATCTGGTACATATCAAGTACCTGCTCTACGCAGTGCCCGAACTCATGTACGGCAATATTGTATCCCTTGTAATCCATACCTGCAGCGGGGATACGCGTGCGCAGGCGTGTCTCTTCTTTTCTGCCCATACACGGCCATGCGTGACCTGAACCGCGCGCCGGTTCAACTACTATGTGTCGAGCAATGTTGCGCGCATCCTCGCTATAGAAACCCAGCGTGGTGAGCAGTCGCGGCATATCGGCGGCAAAGGCGTTCGCATCAGGATAGAGCTTACGCGTTTGTACCGTGAGTTCATCCTCGTTGAGCGAAGCGCGCGCCTTGAATCCGTCGTACCAGATGTCATACGGACGAAGTTCACGTCCCAGACGCTCGCGGATGATAGCAGCCACCTTACTTACTTGCTCTGAACCGACGAGTGCGCGGAACAGACTGTCCAGTTCGGCAGCAGGGATCTCTACACCTTCCTCAAAATTACGTATTATGCCTGTGGGGGCTGACGGGCAGAACTGATCTTCCTCAAACAGCGCGTGAGCAATAGCCAGAATACGCTCATAACGCGTATAGGGCTCCGGGGCATCGGTAGAACTATAGGGTTGCCATATATGTTCTGGGTTGTTAATTGCCTGATTAGGAATATCTTGGCGAACAATCCGCTGCATGACCTGATAGATCATTTCCTGCCTTTCCGTTCCGTCTTTTCCCTCTGCATACAGTGCCTTGAGCTCATCGCGCAGGTTCCAGTGGCTGAGCAGGATCTTGTCCTCCGGCCATAGTTGGCGTCCGTCATCGGTACGCAAGGTTCCCATGTAGATGTTGTAGTCGGCAATATAGTTCTCCGCATCCGCGTTGGCCTGAGCCAGACGCGCATTGACTGCCGCCGGCACACGAGTGGTGAACACATCGCCCATGCGTGCCATCGCCCATTGCTCACGCGTCCATTGGCGGCCGAGGCTATTCTTCTCCTCCAGCGAGAAATGCGGGAAGTTCAATATGATGATGAATGCCAGCTTGTTGGCGAACATATCGTCCGAGAAATGTGCCAGGGGGCTATAAGCCGACATGATCCAGTCCGGGAGCTGAGGCTCGGTAGAGTTAGTCAGTTGCGTAGGTTTGAGCAGGTCAACCGTCAGCAGATCAGCCGACTGGTAGCAGCTCTCCAGCACACGGCTCATCGACTCGAACAGCATTTGGCGATCGTGAGGCAGATAGCAGTAGTTCACACGCACGAACTCCGCAAACTCCTCAGCGGTGCCATCCTCAGCCGTCCACAAAGCAGCCGCCTGACGCACGCCACGCTCTACAAGATCGGAATCGGCCTCGGGGTGAAGTGAGCATATTTCCTGCTGAAGCTCACTGACCAGAGTGGCAGAGACAGGAGATTGACCGGATGTACAAGAGGTAAACATACTCATCGCAAGCACAAGTAGGCTTGATAAAAGGAAGGAATACAAATATCGCATAGCAAATACTAATTGGAACTGTCGGGAGCAGCACTATATCTGTTGATTACATCCATTGCATCGGTTAGCATCATTTTGGCTACACTGAGCGGTGCCAGCACGCATAGTTCGGCTCCAAAGGTGCGGAGTTGCTGTATAAAGTCGAACGTTGGAGCCACGAAGTACTCGAACACCACGCAATCCTTATGCTTGATGTAGGGTTGCGCCTCTTCGGGCGACAGTTCGCGCTGCGAGTGATGCAAAGGCAGTGTACGCAAGTACAAAGCCGCACGCGGCACGGCTTCTATACGTATCAAGCAGGGTTCGGCATTGCGGAACACGCCATAGTAGTTGGCAAAGAACGATTGGGGGGAGAAATCTTGCGGGATATCAAAATCGCCGTCCAGCACGTGCATGTCCACTATTCGGTCAAGCGCATAGACGCGTGTCTCTTCAGGGTGAGTGGATGCTTCGCCCACTACATACCAGCGTTGCTTGAACACGCGCAGGCAGTAAGGTTTGAGGAACAGGTCGTAGTCGTTGTTGCGCTCAAACGAATGGTACGTCACCAGCAGTTGCTTGCGCGCATGGATGGCGCGCATCAGCGTAGTCAGGTACTGTGTTCCGGCAGGTATAGGCTCAAAGAGCATACTTTCCTCCACGCCGTCTGCCTCGTCGAGCGTGGCCTGGAAGGAAAAGGCGGATACTATATACCGACGCATATCACCCCAGCGCTGCGAATCATCCTCATTGTCAATATAGTAGTAGCCGTAGCGACGGTTACAACGGATATTTATACCGAACAAGGTCAGTATATCCTCCTTATAGCGATGGAACTTACGCACGGGAAAGACCTGCTCGCCGTATTCATTGAGCGATGAATGCGACCAACGACGATCAATATCATCCTTGGTCTGCCGGCCGGAGGCAATGGTATCTACGAGCCAGATATATATCTTAAAGACTTGCGAGGGACTCATTTGTTCATTAGTGCTAAGGCATACAACTTCATTTGCCGGAGCATGGCTGACAAGCCGTTGCTGCGTGTGGGGGAGAGGTGCTCCTGCAAACCTATCTGCTGGATGAAATACAAGTCTGCCTCTGTTATCTCCTTTGGCGTCCGGTTATTGAGCACGCGCAAGAGCAGGGCTGCTATTCCCTTGACAAGGATTGCATCACTATCTGCCTGATATACAACGCGTCCGTCCTGTATGGTTGCTACAAACCACACCTGCGACTGACAGCCGTCTATCAAGTTCTGCTGTGTGCGTTGGTCTTCCGGAAAAGCCGGCAGGGTCTTGCCGTAGTCAACGATAAGCTGATAGCGGTCAAGCCACTCGTCAAGCATATCGAACTCCTCAATTATCTCGTCTTGTATCTCGTTAATTGTCATTGCTGATCAAGTCATAAAGTATTTCCGCCAGCTGCTCATCCTCGCTGCCGTCGAGAGGCAGGTCAAGTGTAGCCGGGGCATCGATAATATAGTCCGCCTGCTCGTAATAGGGTGTGCGTGCCTCGAGTTGCGGTGCAATGAAGTCCAGCAGTTCGTCCGCTGTCTTACCTTGTAGCACAGGACGTTCACTCAGGTCGGTCAGCGCAAGGCGTTCAGCCAGATGATTAGGATGCCAGCGCAGGTAGATCGAGGTGCCCAGTTCTTTCAGGCACTCCATGTTATCCTCCCAGCACGGGTAGCCGCCACCGGTGGCATAGATAACTTTCTCTATGGGCAGTTCGGCCAGATCTTCCACCACGTACTTCTCCTTCTTCCTGAACGCCTCAATGCCGTAGGTACGGATATAATCCGCCGTCGACAGACCGTGTATCTCATGGAAAGCCTCGTCCAGATCAACAAAGTGCCAGCCGAGTTTCTCTGCCAGCATACGTCCTGCGGTTGTTTTGCCGGCACCCATATAACCTATTAGATAGATGGGGTAAATCATTGTCGAAAGTCGAATGTCGGAAGCTTAATTCGGAGACTCGTCTTCTAGGTAGTTGTCGCGCCACAGCAGTTGGCCGTGCAGTACATAGGCTTCGGGGAAGATCATTGTCCGGGGCGTCGGGATCGCACGGATGAGTTTCCATCGCTCATCATAGACTCGCGCGAACGACGAGCACTTGGGTGCACACTGGCTGCGGATAAGCAGCACGCTGTCGCCCTCGCCATAATAGTACAGGTCAATGTACGAACTGTCGGCCAGCACAAACCGCGTCGTCTCGCCATGTTGCTCCACATTCATATCGCCGCCGATAAGCTGCAGGTACTCCTGCGGCAGGATAGCGCCGTTGGCACGGATCTTCATCTCAGCCCCCCCGCTGCGTGATGCTTGCGGGGACGCCGCTGTCTGCGCCTCGGCCGGATAGCTGAGGAGCAGGAACATGATCCATATTGGCAGCCAGCGTGTACTCATTGCAGCAGAGCTACGGCATAAGCAGAGATGCCTTCCTTGCGACCGACAAATCCGAGGTGCTCGGTGGTGGTGGCTTTGACGTTTACCTGGTTGACATCCACTCCCATCACTTCCGCCAGCGTACGTTGCATCTCGGGGATGTAGGGCAATAACTTGGGAGCCTGCGCGCAGATCGTACAGTCGCAGTTACCGAGTTCGTAACCTTCCTCACGCACCATCGCCATCACGCGGCGCAGCAGGATCTTGGAGTCAATGCCCTCGTATTCGTTGCCCTTCGTATCAGGGAAATGATAACCTATATCACGCATAGCCGCGGCACCCAGTATAGCGTCACAGAGCGCGTGAATAAGTACATCGGCATCGGAGTGACCGTCCAGGCCTAACTCATACGGTACGCAAATGCCTCCCAACCACAACCGGCGGTTGGGGGCAAATGCATGTACGTCGTATCCTAAGCCGATTCGCATAATCGAAAACCTTATTTGTTCTTGCGGTTGTCAACCAGGTCCTTGATACCGGCCAGGTCAAAGCCGAGCGTGAAACGCATCGTCTGATCCAAGGGGTTGGTAGGAGCGGTTGCGATTGTGTATGCGAAGTCGAGCATGAAGATCGACAGGTGGAAACCGGCACCGATCTGTACCAGGCGACGGTTGCCCTTGATAAAGTCCTCATGCGAGTATCCTACGCGGCCGAAGAACTGACGGTTGTATGAATATTCGACACCTACGCCCCAGCCTACTTCCTTGAACTCCTCGGAAGCGCCGAGGGGTGCATCGGCAAACGATTGGAACATACCTTTGACCGATGTCAATGCGGAATATTCTTCCGTCGAGTACTGGTTGGTAGTCGAGTTCATCGGATCATTCTTATCGAAGTTAGGAGCGAAGCGCGATTTCTTGGACGGCACCAGGAGCTTGCGCGCCTCCACAGTGAACTGCAAGCGGTTATAGTTATCAAACGGCAACTCGTAAGCAGCACCGATACGCATGGTAGCAGGGATAAAGTTCTGCACGCGGTCGTTGTAGGACAGCTTGCCGCCCAGGTTCTGCAGGTTAAAGCCTAATGTAAAATAGCTCTCACCCATAGGCAGAGCAATAGGCTGCTTGTAGTAGAGCGAGATATCAGCCGCAGCAGTTACAGCGGGGTGATAAATCTCAGCATTGTTATCCGTCGAAGCCTTCATTCCATTGGTCAGGTCGGAGTAGATGAGTCGCAGAGCCACACCCATAGATACATACTCGTGCAACTTACGCGAATAGGATGCATCAAGCGAGAACTCATGCGGACGGGCTTCGCCGAGCAGACGAGCCTCCTGGTCAGTCATCTGCACTTCACCCATGGTAAAGTAGGTAAGCGACATAGCTACAGCCTGCACATCGTCCCACTTGTAGAAGCCGGAGATATATGCCAGGTCGATATCGGTCACACCGAGTTTGCGCAACCAGGGCGTATAGGATGCATTGATGCCGCCGCGCATATCCATAAACGCATACTTGGCGGGGTTCCAATACTGGTTGTTCATGTCGGGGTTGGTAGCTACGCCTGCATCACCCATAGCAGCACCACGTGCATCGGGAGTAATACTGAGTGAAGGTTGCCCCGTGATGATAGGGTTGTTGTAATCAGCTGTTGCGGTTTGTGCAACGGTAGGCAAAACTGCCAGCAGAGTTGCAACGATTACTAAAAAGGATTTTTTCATTGTATTGTTACGTTCGTTTTTTTAATTCTCTGTTGTGCTAATCAGCCATGCATGGCTGATGGAATAAACTTTCTTAAAGTTGCTTCATAGGCAAAACATTTACCGTTTAATCATTTAGTATTTAGTCATTTACAATTTAGTCATTTATTTCTCATACACTACCAGTTTGCCGGATTTTCCGGTTGACTTGCCCTCGGTGGTGGTAAGCGTCACGCGGTAGAGGTACACGCCCGGGGTGAGATACGTATTATCCAGCGCAAACGAATGTTGCTCCGTACCCTGGCGCGAAGATTGATAAACCAGTTGTCCTTGCGGCGAATAAACGTAGATGCCCACCTCCATCAGTTCATCCGGCTGGTCGTAGTCGATAGTGAAGTGCATCGTTTCGTCCACGCGCAGCGGATTAGGATAAGCTATGATGGAGTACATCGTCGGTTCCAGGCCGTTCACTACGGTGAAGGAGAGTGCCTCCGAACTGCTGTTGTTCAACAGGTCCCATGCACGGAAGGTAAGCGTGTGGTTGCCCTCGGGAAGGCCGCTCAGCCCGTAGTTGACACGTCCGGACTGATACGAACCGGACGACTCGTAATTGTCGTTGAGCACATATACCATATTGGGGTCACCGTCAATGGTTAGCAGCAGGTCGTGACCTATACCCGAACCTACAGTATTGATGCCATGATCATCGTATATCTCCGCGTAGAAGTGCGGATTGGGAGTGGTCTTGTCGCCATTGCGGAAGCTGGGCGTATTGAGATAGATCTTCAGATCAGGTCCCAACGTATCCACTATAGCCACGGCAGCCGAACCGCCGACCACAAAGTTCTCATAGTGCCCTACTCCCTCGCCGTTGATGCTATCCAGAGCGTAATACGTGATGCGTCCGTTGCCGAAGTTGTAACGTATATCCTTTGGCACCATAAAGGTGTAATCGAAGTGTCCGTTCGTAACGCGTGCCAGGCCCTGGTAAAGGGTGTTTGGGTAGTCGTTGTAGGTGTAGCGGCGCTTCTGCTTGGGGTCGGACTCGTCGTTGTCGAGCGTGGTGATCTTCTGCATCTTATCCATCAGGCTGATGTTCACCACTCCGTTAAAGTCACGCGCTGTGTCGCCGTTCTCGGCCTCTATCCATCCGGTGAAGGAGTGCAAGGTCAGGGCGTTGAGTGTGTCGGATGCCTGCTCTGTGCGCACGCGGTAGTCGGTCGGATAGTGCAGCCTGAGCGCCGGGTCACCCAGCAACAGGTACGCCAGTTTGTTATGAT
Organism: uncultured Bacteroidales bacterium; assembly: GCA_946403215.1. GTDB lineage: Bacteria > Bacteroidota > Bacteroidia > Bacteroidales > Paludibacteraceae > Colicola. The sequence continues at coordinate 42,127 of CAMIZG010000011.1, forward strand.
TGGTCGAGTTGCTGGGCGTCATGTTCTTGGCTACACGGCACGCCTCGCCGAGTGTCATCCTATAGTTAAACTCATTGCTGTGCCCGAACAGGGTGTCGCACAGGTAGCGGTTGATCTCCCTGTTATGGTTTGCATAAACGGTGCGGCAAGCCGACATAACGGCTATAGCACCGCCGTTGGGGTTGTTCACTGCCTCCTCGCTGGCGCTCTGCTCTGTTGCATCGAAGTGGGCAAAACCGCACGTTGCCAACATCCAGAAGCCCCGGTTTGCATTGGTCATTGTCTTGCATTCGCGCATGGTCAGGAGCATCTCGGAGGATATATTGTTGTATCCGCCGTGGCCGGAGTAGTCCATGAACAGCACACCTTCGTTGAGCAAAGTCATGAATCGCTTCTTGGCGAGCGGCGAGCTCTCGCCGGATGCGTTCGCCTCTTGTGGATAGGCGTCAATATATACCTTGTTCACCACAAATGATTCGTTGCGCAGACGCACACGCTCAGCCGCTTCATCGGTGATCTCAGTGTGCAAGTTTCCATCGCCGTCATCGGCGGCAAACACGAGCTGCTGACGCCACTTGCCGGGGTTGTCGTTGCGCATGTACGCCACAATCTTGTTCGCTACGGCTACAGCTGTCTCGGCATCACGCACCGGCAGACGGCCTACACCTATATCCATCTTGGCCGTTACATCCGAAGCGCCTTCTTCGTCATCCAAGAAGCCGAAGTAGTCATCGGATGCGTAGGCGTGCACCTCGTTTTCACTATTAAGTGCCTGATAGGTGAGCAGGACGTTCGGCGCAGAGGTAGGCAGCAGTTTGCGGTTGTCGAACGAGCCGTCGCCCAGGAGCAGCAGCGATTTGGGCTTCTGCGCGGGGTTGGCGGCACGGTCGTATAGCATCTTCATCACCCAGCGGTAGGCCGTAGCGTCGGGGGCGCCGGAGGAGAACTCGTTATATACCTGCTGGTCGGTTACGATAGCCGTAGTGATGGCATCGTACTGCTCATGGGCATTGGCCAGGATACGTGCTGCGGGGATAAACGCCTCGGGGGTAATGATCACCAGGTCAATGTTACTCAGCGCGTGCAGGTTCTGGTTAGCCACCGCTCCTACCACGGCAGGCTTGTACCAGCCCGCTGCAGTGCCTGGCTTGACGGCCAGGATAGTCTGGCGTGTAGTGTTGTAGCCGACAAAGGTGAGTGTACTGCCGTTCAGGGTAGCGGGTATGCGCTTGACGGCTGTCGGATCGGTTATATCCCACAGTTGCACATCGCCCGAAGCGCCGGTGAGTGTATAGCGTGTGTTGCCTGCCTGCCCCAAGTGCTCGGTATTGGTGATGACCATCTGCTGTCCGGTCATCACGAGGCGGCAGGTAGCCGACATCTCAATATAGTTGAGGTATCCTCGTGCGGCGGTAGAGCTGTTGGAGAACGTGATGCGCAGTTGCTGCTGACCGGTGCCGTTTGCCGGCAACTGGAAGCGGTCGGCCTCCTCGTTGGTGGTAGCCATGGAGTAGAAATCCTTGACAGAGATAGGATCGGTGCTGCACTTGTGGGAGTTGGAGCCGACTGCCATGGTGAATGTCGTTCGTTCGCTGGATGCGCCCGCCACGCGGCAGCGGATATCCAGATTGGTGCCGGCCACCACATTGCTGAAGGGGATGGTGACGGTCAGGCTCTTGCGCGCATTGTTGAAACGCTCGCCGTAGAACTCGCGTCCGCCGCCGGCTTTGCCAGCCACATCCACCAGGTTGATCGAGTCACGATCGTGAACCCGGTACGCCGTATAGGTGTCGGCATTATAGGCTGCGTCGGTCAGTTCGGCGGCTGTCGTGATGAGCCGCTGCTCGCCTGCATTGTCCGTCAGGAAGTAGTAACCGTAACGGCTGTAGGGGTTGCGGGTGTGCTCAAAGTGTCCTTCGGCGTAATCCCACCGGTCAAGACCCTGGGCGTAGAACAGGATATAGTCACCCGAGTTGAACACGCCGTCAGCCCCCTTGTTCATGTAGAACGCTACGGGCGGCAGGTCGTCGTGTTTGGCAAGGCGGAAATCCTGCTGCAGGGGCGCGCCGCCGTAGCCGTATATACGCACATTGGCGGGGTTCAGTCCGGCTGATGCGAGTTCGTCGTAGGTAAGGCAGTGCACGCCTGTCTCCGTCACGCTTATCTTCACCCACTTGCCGCTTGCCAGTACGGACTGCGCGGTATACGAATGAGCCTTGAGGCCTGCTACAGCAAGCATCAACAGACTAAGTATGACGGTTATTCGTTTCATTTGATTTTACAGTATAATTGTTCCACTTCGCCGGCTACGCAACGGATAATGTCTTCGCGTTGCAGTTGCATGGGCTGCTCGTTGGCGGCCACATAGATCAGGTCTCCCTGCCTAATGGTGAGCATCTGACTGACGCGTGCCACGGCTTGGTCAAGAGTCTCTTGCGACCAATGGCTATTGGCTGACGGCCACCGGCCTATATCCTGCCCTTCCTTCTCCTGCAGCCACCGGCTGAGGGCTAACGGCCGTTGGTCTATATCCTGCCAATTCCCGATGGCCAGTGAGTTCTCGAAGGCGACGGCTTCCGTCCAGGGCTTGCCTTCGGCTTTGGCCTTGCGGAGCAGGTCAGCCGCGAAGAAATCCACACCGGGCGCTATAGCGTCGTAGTAGCGCGAAGCAAAACGGGGTGCAATCCCTCTTCCCAGGCGCGCCACGCGCAGCACACAGCAGGGCAAGGCCTGAAGGTCGCCTATGGTGTCAGCCACGAACAGCGGCTTGCGGTTGACCAGCATCGAGCTGTCGCTCTTGATCACCAGGCTCTCACTGCCGTCGTAATATGTTAGTCCTACTATCTTCAAGGCTTCATGCTCCTTTGGGTCCCCGACGCAACTTGAAAGTTGTGTTGGGGAGAGCCGAGGCAGTTGCGTGCTTTATGTCGCCCGGCGACATCTGATAGCGCGATTTGCCGAAGGCGGTGCAAAGATAACATTTTTTTTTCGTATTTGCAAGCCCGACGAAAGATTTATACACTTTTTGACAAAATTCGACACATTTGCTTTGCAAACACGTTCACCAAAGTTGCGTCGGGAACGCGTCATTTGGCACGGATGAATATCTGCACCGGCGTACCCGTGAAATCCCACCACTCGCGCAGCTTGTTCTCCAGGAAGCGGCGGTAGGGCTCTTTGACATACTGCGGCAGGTTGGCAAAGAACACGAACGTCGGTATCTGGGTGTTCGGCAGTTGCGTGCAGTACTTGATCTTGATATACTTGCCTTTGGTGGCAG
>CAMIZG010000012.1 GCA_946403215.1 uncultured Bacteroidales bacterium
AGCGTCATCATCAAAAAAGAAAGAATTTTTCTCATGATAATTTAGATTTAAGTTAATAATTAATGTTTATAGTGAGATTATCTCTGTATCAGAAGTGCTATTAGGCATTTCAACAAATCGTTCGCAAAGATACGAATTATTTTTGACATTTGCAAATCTTTCGGGCAGAAAGTTGCAAAATTCTTCGTTTTTTATTTTGGCAGGCAGGTATAACCCTGGATGTGGATGTTACTCAGGCTGATATATTTGCCGGAGCGGGGGGCGCCAATATGGCACACCCCCTTTGATGTTAAGTTGTTAACTTAGTTAAGCCGGTACAGATAACTGCTTAACGAATAGATTGACCTAATACGTTAATGCTCTGGCCGTTGTTGATAATAACAACTTGACCGTTCTCGATACGCTTAACAGCCTTAGCGTTGGCAGCTGTGTTCTCCACTCCAGTCGTAGAAGCCGGCAGAGTAACCTCTGCGATTGGTTCGTCAATCATAATTTGCTTGATCACTACCGTGTTGTCGGCTGTTGTGGTAAGCATCATGTAGCAGTCAACCGGCGCGGTGAACTCCAGCGGATTAGCCAAGAACTCCGGAGTTAACTCCTCGGTCTCACCACTGATACTGCCGATAACTGTATTGCTTACCTTACCGAACTTCACGCGCACGGTCGATCCTTGTTTGAGCCAAAGAGCCATGAAAGCACCTTGCTTCTTGAGTTTCAAGCCCAAGTACGGTTCGTTGCGAGCGTCCTTCGCATCGTTGAGTGAGTCGAGTTCGTTGATGTCCTGATACTTGATCTCAGCAGCCTGAAGCACAGCCTGGAAAGCCGCATTATCCTTGCCATTATCCAAAACCCACTGCTCGATGTTCACGGACGTAGCGTACTCGTAGTCTTTGACGAAGGAAGCCGAATAAGCGATAGCCACCTCTTTGGTCAGTTCGCCGATAGTGAGGCTGACCTTGGTCGAGCCGGCTTCAACATCTTCTTCTGGGGCGAATTTGATTACCACCTTTGCACTGAGTTTGCCGTCCTCACCTACTTCTACCTCTGCGGGTGCAACAGACAGATCAGCCAAGTTGGGCACGGCCAACGCATATTTGCCAGCTGTCAGGTTCTTACCACTGAAGGTAACTTCTGCCTTCGGTGCGGGGTTAGCCAGAGTAGCATTGAGTTCAACGGCCTCTTTATCTACGTTAAGTACGGGGTCAGAAGTAATCTCCTCGTAGGTATAACCAAAGGTCTTCACTTTGAAATCATCTTCTGTGTAGAAATGCAGATACGGCTTGCTGTCATCACGTACCATGACGTCGGAAGAGGTGAAGCCAATCGTTGCGCCCTCTTTAGACATTACCATCGCGCGACTTTCATCTTTCGCTGCGCCTCCGTTCTTATAGATATACAGGAAACGTGCTGACTGATTGTCACTTGCCACAACGGTAAACGTACCCTCTACGTTTTCCGAAGGAAGCTCCACATAAACATGGGCTTTCTTGATGGCTTTCTTGTTCAAGTCTGCCGTAATGTACGAATTGTCGGTCTTTGTCATGTCGGACAAAGCGACTACAAAATCATCTGCTGCAAACATGCTTGTTGCAAGCAGTGCTGCTGCGAAAAATGTAAATAACTTTTTCATGATTTTTGTTTTTTAGTTAAACATTATTTTGATTTATCGGTATATCCTTCTATTCGTATATTACTCAGGCAGATGTACTTGCCGGAGCGCGGGGCGGTCTCGCCGTTCAGCCAGGGCAGGACGCGGATGTGCAGGGTCTTGCCGGCAGGTACGGTGAGATGCGTGGGGGCGATGGCTACGGGGGCGGGCTCATTCTTAGGCAGACCGACACGCTCGTAATAGGTGTGCACATCGGTGAAGGCGTCGCCAAAGCCCGTGTTGATGTGACAGCTCATGGTGGCGCAGCCGGACGCCGTGATATCCATCGCGATGGAGGTGATGCGCAGGGCGGAGTCGGCAGGTGCAGTAACCGCGAGGTCGATGTAACGGACGGCGTTCTCGTCAATCTCATCCGCCGGCCATGGGGTCTTGGTCCTACCATCGTCGGAGTTGTGGAACTGCTGCTTGTTGCCTTTGCCAACGGCGCACATGTTGTGAGTTGATAATTGATAGTTGAAGGCTCTTGACTGACTGCTGACTGCTGATTGCTGATCGCTGACTGCTGACGGCTGACCGCTGAGGGCTGATGGCTGAGGGCTGAGGGATGACACCTCATGCACGGTGATGTAGTCGGCAAGGATGCCGGCGTCCTTCAGTAGCTGCGCCGCCAGACGGGCGATGAGTTTGCCACCGAGTTCGGCGGTGTGGGTCTTGTCACCCTGGCAGAAGAGGTTCCGCGTGCAATAATCGTCGCCATAGCCAAGATAGAGTTCACGCGTAGCGGATGTCATGTCCAGGAAGGGCACGTTCAGCTCCTCCGCCACCAGCTGCATCTGCCAGACATAGTCCATCGAGTGGTCGTCGGCAGGGACCTTCTGGTTCTCAAGGAGCACACCGTTCTCCAGCCGGCTGAACTTGTCGCCGAGGTCGTGCTGCCCGTTGCGGCGGATGGTGCCGTCGTGGGTAAAATACTTGCGGCAGATAGGCGCCATCAGTACCGGTGTGCAGCCCAGCTCGCGCGTCTCGCGCACATATAGGCGCAAGTAATCCTTATACGTAGTGTTGGGGCAGGTGCCACGCAGGTCGGTCAGTTCGGGCTCGCCATGGGCACGGAGGTAGGCGTTGTGCTCGAGGACGTCCAAGCCGTTGTCTTTCTCGTCGTTATGTGCGAACTGTATGATCACATAGTCGCCGGCGGTCATCTGCCTCTTGACGGACGGCCAGAACGCCTCCTGCTCGTAGAACGTACGCGTGGAGGCACCGGACTTGCCACGGTTGTTGACGGTGACGAACGCCGGGTCGAAGAACAGACCGAGGTAAGTACCCCAGCCGCGTTTGTCGGTGGCGGAGGGGTTGTAGTCAGCCATCGTGCTGTCGCCGATGGTGTGCACCCGGATAGCTGCGCTCAAATTGGCAATTGACAATTGACAAATAACCATTAATATTGCAATGGCTTTCTTCATTCCGTCAACAATTTTCAGGTATTATTTTGCATGACCAAGGATGGTGTACTCAACGCCGTCGCGGACGATCAGCAGTTGCCCGTCGCGAATAATCTTGGTAGCCTCTCCCGACCTCCCCTGAAGGGAAGGAGTTTGGATACCGGTAGGTGAGGGAGCGAAGGCCTGCCCTTCGATAGTCACGTCACGCAGCAAGATATACTTGCCACTGCCACTTGTATGCTCATGCCAGGGCAGTACGCGCATATGGAGCGTCTCGCCGGCAGGAACAGTGAGCGTCGGGGTGAGGATGATATCCTGCATCTCCTTGTTGGGCAGCGCCTTCTGTGCGGCTTCGTAGATCGTATGCACGTCCGTGAAAGCATCACCGAAACCGGTGTTGATATGACACTTCATATAGCTGGTGGAGTACGCGCCGATGCGCATCAGTATCTGCGTGACGCGCACATCCATCGTGTTCGGCGCGGTCAGCGAGAAATCGATATACCGGCTTGCGTTCTCGTCAATCTCTTCAGTCGGCCAGTTGGTCTTGGCGCCGCTCTCGTCGGCGTTGTGGAAGCGGACTACCGTCGCGCCGGTGGCGGCATCGATGAGGACATCATTCTTGGTATCCGTCGTTTGCATCAGACTCATCGTCATCACGCCCGACACCGGACCGGTGCGTATGGCATCGAGGGGCAAAGCGGCCGGTTTCGTCTCCAGCGGCCATTCCACGCGGACCGTCGTTCCGCCTTCTAAGGAGAGCACCGAAGCCGTCACGGGGACGGTCAGCGCGATGTCGCCGGATGTGATATAGATTGTGTCGGCCTGTTCGCCGCCTTCGCTGTAGTTGGCGCGGACAAACACTTTCTGAAACAGCGTATTGCCGGCGTAGTCCACCGTTGCGGTGGCGCCGTAGTGCTCCTTGTCCGTAGAGAGAGCGAGGTTAGCCGTAGCGCGCAGACTGACGGTACCCTCGGCGGGTTCCAGACCGAAACCGGTGAGCAGGAACTCCTTGTTCTGCGGCACGCCGCTGTACGTATCGCCTATCGCGATAGCGTTCGGGTTGGCGGAGATAGAGGTCGGGATGGATATATGCCCGGCAAGGATCCCCGCGTCCTTGAGCATCTGCGCCGCCTGGCGGGCGATCAGGTTACCGCCCATAGCGTTCGTATGGGTGTTATCGCCGGTGCAGAAAAGCAGTTGGGTGCACTGCGCTTCGCCGTAATAGAGATAAAGGTCGCGCGTGGCGGCGGTGAGGTCGATGAACGGGACGTTCTTCTCTGCGGCCACCACTTTCATCGCCTTGACGTAACTCATCGTGGAGTCACCGGCAGGAAGCGACTGGTTCTCATACAGCACGCCGTCCACAATCTTGCTGAATTTGTCGCCGAGGTCGTGCTGACCATTGCGCCTGATTGTGTTGCCGCTGAAATACTTACGGCATATCGGGCCTACCAAAATCGGCGTCACGCCTAACTCGCGTGCCTCGTCGATGAACAGACGGAGATAATCGCGATAGGTGGTCTGCGGGTTCGTACCGCGCGCGTCTGTCGGGGCGGGCAGACCATTAGCCGAACAATAAGCGGCATACTCAAGATTGTCCATACCATAGGTAACGGTACCCTCGTCGTTATGGGCGAACTGGATGAGCAGGTAGTCACCTGCGCTCATCTGGCTCTTGACAGAAGCCCAATAGGCGGCACCGGTATAAAAGCCGCGGGTGTCAGCACCGGACTTACCACGGTTGTTGACGGTGACGAACGCCGGGTCGAAGAATGAACCGAGGTACATGCCCCAGCCGCGTTTGTCCGTTGTACTCTCATCGTACTCCGCCATCGTGGAGTCGCCTATGGTGTGCACCTTGATGGCGCTCATCGGCAGACAGAGCGTTGCAGCCAAGAGGATGGAAAGGATATTTCTCATATTTACCATTTGGTCATTTACCATTTACCATTTATTTGGTCATTTAACCATTTAGCATTTGGTTAGAGTTTATTGAAACGCAGCGCACCGTCCTTGCTGACCGCGATATAAGTGCCGGCGGGCAGGTGATCAACGGCGACGGTCTCACGCTTGGTGGAGCCCAAGCACGCACCGTTGATGGCGTAGATGCGGATCACTTTGCCCTTGGGGTTCAGCAGGTTGATGCCGTCGAACGAGAGGGAGTTGTCCGCGTTCATGGCCGGAAGCGATGTGGGCTCAGGTATATTGCTCCACTCGGTGCCGATACTCTGCAGTTCGCTCTTATAGTTGATAATGAGGTTCTTCAGATCATTATTAACCTCATGGTCGCTTGGAGAAAGATTAGCCAAGCTGTAGTCGATGTCGCTATGGAACATACGTCCTGCGCCGTAGGCACTCGTTACGATGTCAGGAATATCGTTCGGGTCATCAGGTGTGATAGACGGCATCAACGAGGAATTGGTGTCGAAGTTATCATACTTCGATCCGCCTTGTTTGGCAGTAACGGATGCCGGCACTTGCTCATTGCGAGCAGAAGCCAAGTAGGCATCGAAGTGCACGGTGTTCGACGCGGAGTAGTACTGTGGTATGTCGGATGAACCGGCAAACACGTTGTTGTATGCCTTGATAATACCACCGTTCTCACTAGAGAACGTTGCAGCGTCCAGGTCTGTGCCGTTCTTTATGTCCGATCCTTGCATGGAGATGAGCATCGGGTTGTGGGTGTTCTTGAAATAGTTGTTCTCCACAAATACGGAGGAACCCGTGGTTGCTCCAGCGCCATATTTTGCAACACCATCATAGTAGTTGTTATAGACATGCACGCTCATGGTACGTACACGCGGATGACGGGAGTCGGAGTGGTCAAACCAGTTGTGGTGATAAGTGATGTAGTTCGGGCCGCTCTCGCTCTTCATGCCGCACAAACTTGATTTACCGGAATCCCAGAAGTGATTGTTGTCGAAGGTTACATATTGTGAATTGCCTTTCACATCAAATGTGCCATCGCCTTTCTTCTGGTCGGAATCGCTACCGGGCTGACCGTAGAATGCATCAATATGATGAATCCATACATGGCTATTCTCGGTATCAATGGATATGCAATCATCCATACATGACATAATAGCAAAATTGCGGAATTCCACACTCTTGACTGCACGGGACAATATGCCAAATCCCCGAATCACAGCGTCGTTACCGACTCCTTCGATAGTGACATTTAATGTATTATTACGACTTTTATTACCTTTAACTTGCAGGCCTTCCTTCGAACTGCCGAACTCATCCATGTCGCCGGCCTCCAATGTGCCGAGAATACGCACGCTGAGCGGTCGGGTCTCATACCCCTTTTCGAAAGCCTGAATGATATTCTGAATGCCGGTGCGTGTCTCCGTTTTCCCTTTTGAATCCACAATCATGTCCAAAGAGACGGTTTTCGCATTACCTTTATGGACATACAGCACACGGGCATTATCCTTGAGCTCGCCGTTGTTCTTGTATGCTCCGACGCCCTCGTTCCAACTGAAGTGGGCGAAGCCGTTGCGGTCATGTGCACGCACCGACAGGATACCCGTCTCTTGGGCGTCTCCGGCCACCTCTGCGCCATTAGCTACAGGAACAACTTTCAGTTGGTAGTTACCGGCGGGCAGGCCTAGTGCGTCGGCGCGGAAATACGTGCCGTAGCCACGCAGCAGCTCCTGATCAAGCGCCCTGTAACCACCTCCCTGAGGACGGACATAGGCAATGTAACCGTTGTAGTCGCCGGAGGCAGTCCACTCAACGAAAGCACTTTCTAACCAGCCTTCTGCACTCGTGATGCTGATAGAGGCATTGACGCTCAGAACTGAGCAAAAAAATAACGAAATAGCAATGAGTTTTTTCATATAGAAGATTTTTTACGTGTTTTTCAAATTTTGTGCAAAAATACAATTTTTTGCACGTATGTATGTGGAAAAATAGCCCAATTGCAAAAAAAAATAAAAAAATGACGAGTTTTTTTGCATTTTTGACGAATTTTTACTACCTTTGCAGGAGCGTTCGGCAAATCGTGCTATCGGATGTCGCTGGGCGACATAAAGCGCACGAATACCTGACACCCCACTGCGCATGCTTGTGGGGACCCCGATGCCTTCGCTCTCCGAAAAACAACCTTAGCAGGTTCTTTTTCGGGTGGATAACCCCTTCGGGGTTTTGAAAGGACTATTCGGCAAATCGTGCTATCGGATGTCGCTGGGCGTCATAAAAGCGACGAGTGCCTCCGCTCATTCACCCCATACGAGCAGCGCTCTATGGGGACCCCGCTCTCCGAAAAACAACCTTCACAGGTTCTTTTTCGGGGGGGGGGGACAACCCCGAGGGGTTGTTAGGCATCAAGAGCGCACAAAACAACAAATCAAGTGCCATGAAGCGTAGCATACATACAATACTCCTGTCAGTCATAGCTTGCACCGTTATGTGCGGCGCGATGGGTGCGCAGGAATATACGCTTCGCCACTACGACGACCATAACGGGTTGAGCCATCATCGCGTGTCGCGTGTTGTACAAGACAGCACAGGCATGATCTGGATAGGCACGTACAACGGTCTGAACCGCTTTGACGGCTACCGTTTCACGGTGTTCAAGGCCGAGGAGGCTGACGGGCTGACCTTGCCCAGCGACCGCGTACGACGTATTGACCTAACCGACAACAATAATATATTATGTTTGATTGACGACAGCGTGGTGCTGTTCGACACGCACACCTGTCGCTTTGAAGCCCTGCCTGCCGACGTGCCGGAGGAGACCATCCGGCACATGCAGATGCAGCACAACCCTGACTTGTGGCGCCCAAGAGACCAGGTGTACCCAGTCGGTAACCTAAGTTTCACGGGGATCCGCAGCGACTATGTGGACCGGCAAGGCAACCACTGGCTGGTGGATGACCACGGACTGTATGTGGCTACACCTGTACCATCGCGGGGCACTTCCATCAACCGGGACGAGGTGCGCGCCATGAAACGGATGCACGACGGCTACATCGTGGCATCCATCCGCGGCACGAAACAATTAGCTGTATATGACAGCACACTGCACCTGCTCGGGTACGTGCGGCCCAACGGGCTATTATCCAAGCAACCTACACCCTTTACTTCGCAAATATATTGTATTTATGAGAGCCGTGACAGCAGCCGCATTTATCTGGGCTGCAAGCCCGGCAGCTTGATTGAGTACAGAGCTGACAACTCCGACCGTGCCTGCAAAGCAGGGCGGTTCATCACGCATCCAGAGCTGCGCAACGTGTACGACGTGCTGGAGGACAACAATGGCACGGTCTGGGCTGCATCGTTCGGATTCGGACTATGGAGAAGCAAGAATTCAGGATTCAGGATTCAGGATTCAGATGCCAGAGATCAGATGTCAGCATTTGAGCAGGTGCCCGGGACAGAGGGAATGCGCATTCGCAGGCTACTGGTGATGGACGACAACACGCTGCTGGCGGCTACGGAGGATGGACTGCTGGTGATGAAGCAGTCAGCAATCAGCAGTCAGCCGTCCGATTCGTTCGTGATGATTCAGCGGAAGGGCGGACGTGAGCGTTCGCTGAGCAGCAATGCGCTGCTGAGCCTCGCGCTGTTCGGCGGGCGGCTGTATATAGCCACCGAGGGCGGCGGAATAAACCGCCTCGTGGGTGATATACATGCCACAGAGCCGGAGTTTGAGCACATCACGCAGGCAGACGGACTGAGCAGCGACATCGTGTATGAGTTCCTGCCATGGAGCGCAACCGAACTGCTTGTGCAGTGCAGTAACTCACTGACCATCCTGAACACCACCGACGGCACACTGGTGAACTATGGCAAGTCGTTCTTTAGTACGGCAGCCGAGGAGTCGTCGAACCTGGGCGAGGTGGCGCCTGTCGATCTGGGTGACGGACGGATACTCGTAGCACCGAACGATGGCGTGCTGCTGCTTAGCAAGGACGAACTGACTCAGGAGGCAGCTCCCGTACACATTGCGTTCAGTGCGTTTGTACTGGAGGGTAAGGTCAACTACGCCGTGGATGATGTAACCCGGCTCACGCTCGACCCGCACGAGCGCAGTTTAGCGGTGCAGTTCGCCGCACTTGACTACCGCGGCAATACCGACATCCAGTACCGCACGCGTTTCTATGCCGCGGGCACAAAAGATGTGCCATGGACTGCACCTACCGAAATGAGTCAGGTGCTGATGCAGGACATCACCCCGGGTGAGTATATCTTTGAGGTGTGCTCCACCAACGCCTTAGGACAATGGCAGGATAACACCCGCAGGCTCTATATCACCGTGACGCCTACGTTCTGGCAGAGCACGACAGGCCTGGTGCTGCAGATAGGTATGCTACTACTCATAGCCATTGCTATCGCTATCCAATCGACGCGTGTTCACTACCACCGCAAGCGACGGGCAGAGACACTGGAAGCTTACCTTGACCTGCAGGAGAGGTATCTGCTGATAAGCGATCAGCAATCAGCAGTCAGTGATCAGCAAACAGATGTCAGCAGTCAGCAGCCAGAGCCGTTGCCGATACCGGAGATTATTGTTCCGGGGTACACTAGCGAGAACGAGAAGTTCCTGAACACGCTGCACGTATTCATGGAGCAGCACATAAGCGACAACAATATGTCGATTGACGACATAGCCAAGGTTACTTGCATGAGCCGCTCATCGCTGAACAGAAAGATGCACGAGCTGTTCAACCTGTCGGCGAAGGACTTTGTGCAAGCAGCACGTATCAAGCACGCGTGCAACCTGTTGCGCTCCACCGGCATGGCAACAAAGGAGGTTGCCTACGCCTGCGGCTTCAGCGACCCCCGTTACTTCTCCAAATCATTCAAGGCCAATACAGGTAAGACTCCTACTGAGTACAGGGAAAGCGAGAAGTAATCAGCCAAGTTTGGCTGATTCTGAGTAATAAAAAAGTCCCATTTGGCACTCACCAAATGGGACTTTTATTAATCGCAAATTAATTTATTTCGCAGCTGTACCCAGAACATTGTACTCAACGCCGTTCTTCAGGATCAGAACCTGACCGTTGCGGATAACCTTCTGTGCCTTTGCACCTTCGAATACGTTATCTACCGGGGTCTCACCACCAACTTCGATCTTAACGATGCGATAGCCGCCCTCGAACTCTTTGATTTGAACTTCGTCAGCAATTGCTTGGTACTCTAATACCTTCCAAATATAACCTTCGTCATCAGCACCTTCTGCGCCTTTGCTCTTTGCGGGCAGAACAAGGTCGGAAGAAAGAGCTACAGCACCTTGAGGGAATTTACCTTCTGCGTCAGCGAAATTAGCAGGAGTACCACCTTTTGCTGCAACATGCAACTTGATTTCAGCGCCTACGGAAACACCCTTGAGAATGAGAACACCATTTTTACCTCCGAACTCGAAGCACTTACCCGGATAGATAACAAATGCTTTCTTCTTGTCGGAAGTGTTCTTTGTTTCAAAAATGAAATTCGGTTCAGCGGTGATGATGGCATCGTTAGCGTCTCCGCCCTTGATGTCATACACATACTTTCCTTTGGCTTCGTCCGATTCAGACGTATTCAGCGTAGCGCCGCCACCCGGAGTCCACTCGCTAATGGAAGTACCAACAGCAGCCAAATCCAAAGTCTTGGCGTTAACTGTCAATGCTGCAACGATAGCAGCTGCAAAGAGGAAGATTTTTTTCATGATTGTTAAATTTTGATTGTTAATAGTATATTAAAATGTTGCTTTGCTTACAAAAACCGAGTACAAAGGTAGTAAAATTATTTTACTTTTGCAAGTCTCACGCGTACGCAGGCGAATTATTCCACCTCTTTGACGAGAAAAGGCACAATAGACATTTCAGAGATAAGTATATCGATTATATTTAGAAAAGAAAAATGCAGCGGTCGGCTGTTTGATAACAGCCTGAGGCTAATCGTCTATCGGTCTTCCGTGAACGAGGTCCCGAAGCCCAATAGCCAATCAGCCTCTCGCTCGACTCCAATGAGTCGCCCGACCGCCTTACAAAAATACTCAAAAATCCCAAAAATATAATTACTCCATGACATGATCAAAGTAATTCGGGGTCCCCGAAAGCAATCATGATTGGTTTTGGGGAGAGCGAAGGCATGGGGCGCCTTTTTGCCGCCAAGCGGCATCCGATGCGATCACGTTGGCGAACGCTCCAGCCGCATGGATTTTTGGGATTTTTGTGCATGGAGAAGTGCCTTGACTTGGCACTTCGAAAAGGGAAGGCGGGCGGGGAGCCCAAGCCGACCGAGAGCAAAATTTTTGTGAGCAGCCGGTTGACGGACTATCAGAGTCCGGCAACATGAGCGAAAGACTATACAGGCGGGCTCAATGCTCGCATCGTAGAACGCATGAATAGGCTTGCGCTCATGACCGCATCAGCGGGCAAAGGCTGAGTATTTTTGATTTAATAATAATTTACAGGAAAGTTTAGTAACCTGATATTATTTCAGTCGCGCAGCCCAGCGGCGGAGGTAGGCGAGCCACTCGTTGAAAGAGGTAGCAACAGGATGTGCCTCTTTGGTTGCGCCCACACAGGTGAGGTAGAAATGAAGGCCTACCCCCGTCCCCTCCCTCAAGGGAAGGGCGTTAAACAGGCAGAGGTTGTTGGAGTTGTCCTGCACCAACTCGCCTGCATATGCGCTGGGGATGAACACAGCCAGGCCGACGGTCTCTTTGGCGTACTTGACCGTGTCGTTCACCGGCCAATCGGTGCCCCAGGATGCGAGCAATGTACCATTCGCTAAATGCTCGCATAGCCATTGGCTATTAGCCATTAGTTGTTGGCCTTTGCTTGGGACGGATTGTACGCCGGTGCAGAGGCCTTCGACGGGCTCGGAGAGGGTGACATCGCAGCGCATATCCCGGTGACCGGCTTTGAGTGTGTACTGCACCGTCATATCGACGTTTTTGCCCTCCACTTGCCATCCGCGGTCAGCCACCTCGATGGTGGCACTGTTGCGCGATTGGGAGGCGATGCGCTGCGAGCGTTCGGCTATGGGTTCGATGTGTACGTGCTTCCTGCCGTTCCAGTACTTGACCGAACCGAGACCGACCGTACCCGATACACGAAGTATATCATCGCCATAGCCATGGGCGAGCAGACTGTCGTTGGGGTACCAATAACTTGTAGCTAACTCGAGCTGCGGCTTGCGCTTGCAATAGATGTCGATGGTCTGTTTCTTGTCGAAATAAATGCGGTAGGCCATGAGTTCTGACTCAACGGCTACGCCGTGGTGGTGGAACGAATGATAGGTATCCCGCCTACCCCCTACCCCTCCCTGAAGGGAAGGGAGTGAGTCTGTCCATTCGGTTACCGGGTAGCAGTGGCGCACCTTCTTGCCCTCGCGGAGGATGGCGTAGCCCGTTCTGGCTGAATCGTCAGGCGTGCCGATGCGCCAGAACGAAGTGGCAACTCGCGGACTACAGCCCGCGAGTAAGACCGTCGCTATAGCGACTATTAGACCGGCGACCAATCGCCTGTTAGACCGTTTCACTATTAGATTAGTTGAGCGTGACATTCTCAACAGTTGGGGCAAAGGTGAATGCTTCGCCTTGGGTGGTGGAGATGAGTACGTCCTTGATAGTCAGCCCGTCCGTCTGGCGGAAGAGCGCGCCGTAGGTGGATGAGATAACAATGTCGCTGAGCGTTACGTTCTGGATCTTCATCTCGGGCAAGCCGTTGAACAGAATAGCTCTGCCTATGTTGGCTCCCGTGACGTTCTCGATCACGATGTTTCGGAACGCGGGTGTCTCTTCGCTGACCGGTGGTGCCTGGGCATTCATGCGAGCGGCTATCTCCTCCTCGGTCTCCTCGCCTGAGCCTTTGCCGCCGTAGAAGAGATCAAACAAGAGGCCTTCGTTGGGGATATTGACCATGTTGACATCGTGGATGAAGATATTCTCCACCACGCCACCGCGTCCGCGGGTCGACTTGAAGCGCAGACCGACATCGGTGCCGATATACAGGTTGTTGCGTACCTCGATGTTCCTGATACCACCTGACATCTCCGAGCCGCAAACGAAGCCTCCGTGGCCGTGATAAACGATGCAGTTATCCACAACCACGTTCTCGGTCGGTATACCTCGGTCGCGTCCGGGTTTGTCCTTGCCTGACTTCATGCAGATAGCATCGTCGCCTACATCGAAGGAGGAGTTGGCAATCACCACGTTCTTGCAGGATTCAACATCTATGCCGTCGCCGTTCTGGCTGTACCAGGGGTTGCGGATCGATACGTGGTTGACGATCAGATTTTCGCAGCCCATGGGGTGGATGTTCCACGCCGGTGAGTTCTCGAAGGTCACACCCTCGAGCAGGATATTCTTGCAGCCCACGAAGTGCAGCAGCACAGGGCGGAGGAAGGACTTGACCTGCGGCCAGAGACTTTCATCTTCGATGACAGGCACGTTCTGGTCGATGCAGTAGGTCTGTGCGATGACAGAGCCGGAATCTGGGTACCAGATGTTCTTCTCCGTAACGATGCCGCCCTTCTCACGCAGATGGGCTTTCCACAGCACGTCGGCCATCTTCTGCTTCTTGAGCGGTCGCCACCAGTCGCCGTTGCCGTTGAACGTGCCGTGGCCCGTAATGGCTATGTTCTCCGCGTTCAGGGCATTGAGCGGGCTGGTGCAACGCTTGGTGGGAATACCCTCGAACCAATCGTCGTAGATCTCGTAGAGATCGAGGTCGTGCGAGAAGAGCACAAAACTATTGGGGGCAGTATATAAGCGCACATTGGAGCGGAGCGTGATAGGTCCGGTGGTGTATATACCTTCGGGGATAACTACTGTGCCACCACCCTCGGCTGTGCAATCGTCTATAGCCCGCTGGATGGCCTCCGTGGAGAGCGAGAAACTGGTCGGGTCAGCGCCGTAGTCGATCACGTTGTAGGTGCGGTCGGGGAACTGGGGCAGCTTGACTTGCGGCATCTCGAATGACGCCGAGCGGGTCAGGCAGTCAATGTCCGACTGCTTGGTTATTTGGTACTCCGGCTTGGTGGCGCAGGCGGTCATGATCAGCGCCGCGCAGATAGTTGGAAAGAATTTGTTCATAGATATCAGATTATTATATCAGTATGGTATTATTAAATCAAAAATACGCAGCCATTGTCCGCTGATGCGGCCTTAATCGTAAGCCTATTCAGCCGCGCCCAGATGCAAGCATCGTGCCCGCCTAAATAGTCTTCCGATTCGGTTGCCGGCCTTGATAGCCCGGCAACCGGCTGCTCACAAAAATTTTGCTCTCGGTCGGCTTGGGCTCCCCGCCCGCCTTCCCTTTTCGAAGTGCCAAGTCAAGGCACTTCTCCATGCACAAAAATGCCAAAAATCCATGCGGGTGGCAATGTGTTAAAATACTTCGATTGTTCCGTTGTTGTTATAATAGCGCTCGATCTGTGCTTTCGGGTGAGTGCCGAAATTGACCAATATGGCTACCTGCCAACCTGTTCCGCGCAGATAGCCGAATGTCTGATAGTGCTCGCGTTCAGTCAGTTTGCTGATTGCCTTGCATTCGACTATTATGTTACCCACGTTACTTTCAACGACCAAATCCATCTTAAGATAAGACTTCAGTTCCTGCCCTTTGTACAACGGATGATACTCCTGCTCTTTATGTATCGAGTAACCATTGGACAGCAGTTCGACAGCCAAGGCCTCTTGATAAATATACTCCGGTAGGCCGGCACCCAGATTGTTGTGCACCTCCTGCATACAACCTATTATACCATAGCACGCTTGTATCAACTCCTGTCGCTTGGGCTCGGCTACCTGACGTATAACCTTCTTATTGTCACTCTTATCATCCATACTATATACCATTTAATCGTCGAACTTGGTCATCGTATTCTTTTAGTCATCGTAACCTTTGACCAACGAATATTTTTGGTATTATTGTGCGCAGCAATTTTTGTAAGGCGGGCGGGCGATTCATCGGAGTCGGCCGGGAGGCTGAGTGGCAATCGAGCTCTGTAAGCTTGTTTGTGAGAGGCCGATAGACGATCAGACTCAGGCTGCATCAGCAGCCGACCGCCGCATTTTTCTTTTCTTAATACTAAGATCGCTTTTATTCTGCGGCATCGGGGTCTTTGCCGTTATAGAGGACGTTTTTGATCTTCTTGTAGTCCGTAATCGGCATTGGTTTGGGGTTGATGTTGCAGTTGACGAACTTGATGTTCTCCGCCCACTCCATCTTGATGCCGCCTTTGTTGCCGATGATGGTCACCTGGTCAAAGAGGATGTCATGCACGGGTTTGCCTTTCAGTCCCTGGATATCCACGGCTTGTTTGGAGCCGACGCAGGTGATGTTGCGGAAGGTGATGTTCGACCAGTCGGGGAAGAAGGCGTCCTTGTTGTCCTTGTCGGTGGCGCTGACGCCTGCACCGCGGTCGGCATAACCAGACTGGATGAGGAACGCGGACTCGACGATATCTTTCATGATGATGTCGTAGCAGTAGATATCCTCGCACCAGCCGCCACGTCCGGGAGCTGACTTGAAGCGGCAACCTATATCGGTGCCCTCGAAGCGGCAGTCTTTGACTACCAGTCGCTGCATACCACCGCTGAACTCCGAACCGATGACAAAGCCGCCGTGTGCACGATAGACCGTATCGTTGCAGATGAGGAAGTCGCGTTGCGGACCGGCTGCTACACCTTTCTCGCCCACGCCACCCTTCATACAAATGCCGTCGTCACCGCAGGAGATGTTACAGTTGACGATAAGTGCCACTTGGATATTACCCGGATCCATAGCATCGCCGTTCTGCGCCCAATGCGGGCAGCGGATGTTGACACCATCGATGATGAGGTTCTGAATGCGCGTAGGCACGAAGTGGAACTTAGCCGAGTTGAGCAGGTGCACGTTCTCCATAAGCAGGTTCTTCGAATCGGTGATGTTCACCAGATGCGGCCGCATCTTCTCCTGGGTGATAGCATCCGATGCTATATTGGGGATATTGAGATCCTTATTGAGGTTGAACGGATACCAGATCTTCCAGTTCTTGCTATTGCCGTCGGCTTGCACCACGCCGCCCATGGCAAGCACTTCGTTCCAGATGGCTTCATCCACTTTCTTCTGCTTGATAGGTCGCCAGTAGATGCCTTGCCCGTCGATGGTGCCGTGACCGGTGATGGAGACGTTCTCGAGTTTGGAGCCATAGATGAGTGCGTGGCACTTCTTACTACCATCGCGCAGCGAATCGGACTCCTGTACGTAGAGCTCCTTGTTCGTCGAACCGAGGATGACAGCATTATCTGCGAGGTGCAGATCAAGGTTGCTGATGAGTTTGATCGGTCCGGTGAGCCACTTGCCATCGGGAACAATGAGGTGTCCTCCTCCTTGTTTCTTAAGATGTTTGAGTGCATTGGCAAACGCTTCGGTATTATCCGTCACGCCGTCTCCCACAGCATCGAAGTCGGTGAGCGTAACGGTGTAATCAGGGATGACTACCGGTTGTACATGCTCTACAGCACAGGGCAGGTTGGTATAATACTTGTCATATGGGTTTTGCGCGTTCGCAATACTGACAGCAAAAATGGCCAAAAGAATCAAATGCTTTCTCATAAATTATTCCAAAAAGTTATTATACTTTATTTAGAACAAATCCCGGACCAAACTATTCAAATATACTTCTAAGTTTGTATATTGCTGATCCAACTTGTATAGATTTCCGTCTGCGGACGAGTTTTTGTCCAGTCCGTTAGCCTCTTCCCATGCATCGGGCATACCGTCGCGGTCGGTGTCGTAACCGTCCTCACGATGAATCTCAGCGATGGTTGGATACCCACCCGCGTCGGAGGGGGTATTGATGAGCTTACCACTTCTGTTGCGTACATCGCTTACAATACGGGTGTCGATGGCGTCCCGATGCAGGGCACAACCGCCTTTGGCAAGTACGGTCTCGAATGCCTGTTCCGCGCTCTGCTCATTGGTCAGGGCTGTAAGACCATCTGTCCAACGTTTGGATGCTTTGACGGCATCGGTCTTGATAGTCGATCCTTTCCAGTTATCCGCCGTCACATCAGCTGCATTATCCATCACGTTGCCTTGCAACCAGAACTGCCCCGGGATAAGTGTATGGCCGTCCGAGCAGTACGAGCAGGAGACGGTAGGATCAACCAGTCGGGTACGCTTGTTACTGCCGGTGGACGGACCGTACTTGTAATAGTTGTTGACCATGTTAATCTGCCGTGCGTGGTCATAGCCTTCGCCGCCATAGGTGGAGTTGCCTCCCCAGTTATAGACGACATTATTGACATAGTCAATAGGTCCGAAGCACTTGTTGTTCACATACGAGTGGTCGAAGCGCGGGTTACGACTGTCGTGGTGGGCGAGCAGGTTATGATGGAATGAGGCGTTTGTGCCGCCCCAGATGCCACCATAGCCGTGTGTGCCTTTTATATGCACGGACTCACGGAGGCTCTCCGTGATGAAGCAGTACTGGAGCGTGAAGTCGGTATTTCCGTAACAGCTGACACATTCATCCGTACTCCAGGAGAAGGAGCAGTGGTCAACGATGATATTCTTGCGGTCGTTAATAGAGAGTGCATCGCCTTCTACCTTGTTCTGGTCACCCATGCGGAAGCGCAAGAAGCGGATGATCACATTGCTGGTCTTCACTACCACCGGATATCCGGCTATACAGATGCCGTCACCCGGTGCTGTCTGACCGGCGATGGTTAGGTCACCGGAAGCGATCTCCAGCTGGCTACTCAGATTGATTGTTCCGGATACATCAAAAACGATGGTACGTTTGCCATCCATCTGCACCGCCTTACGGAGCGAGCCTTGAACCGGTTCACCGGTACTCTTATCTCGCGTATCGGCGAGAGTCGTTACATGCACCACCACGCCTCCGCGACCTCCTGTGGTATATTTACCACCGCCATCTGCACCCGGAAAAGCGAGCGCAGAGGTGGGCGTGGGTTCAGGAGTCGGGTCCTCGCCTCCTTTGCATCCTGCGAAGCAAAGGAGGACGAAGAGCAGAATATATATGCGATTAATACTCATAATCGTTCCAAAGCGTACCATTCGAAGCAGCAATGTTCACATCGAAGATCGGCCAGTACTGGTGCATATCAATGTTTGTACCGGCTTTATAGAGATACCATTTGGTCTCTGTAATAACGGGTACACTATCCTTATCCAAGAAGAACGCTTTAGCTACCCACCCGTTCTCCTTGCTGTACTCCGCAGGCCGCTTAGCGTCAATATCCAAGCCGACAAACTGGTCGAACACATACGCCGCACCGGATTGTGCGTAGTCATCGTTGCGCTTGTAGTGATACCAGACCGAGTCCGGACGACCGGCGTATATACCGACATTGCGCTGAAGATCATACGTTGCCTTCTGCGCTGCTTCCAGTTTTTCCTTCAGGAGTCCCCAACGCATGAGGTCGTACTTGCGGATATTTTCTCCGCAGAACTCAAACGCACGCTCGTCAACAATGGCATCGAAGGTTAGCGGTACGGAAGGCAGTCCTGCGCGTTTGCGAACCTTATCTAATTGTTCCTGTGCGCTGATGCCGTACAGATTGCCCGGCGCGTTGCCCTCTTTCGAACCGATAGCCGCCTCAGCGAACATGAGCATTACGTCCGTGTAACGCAGAACCGGCATATCTATGCAATCCTCGTTAGAGGAATAGCTACGTTTCATCCACTCTACACGCAGTTTGCCCAAGTACATCTGGCTGGCGTTAGAGTTCTTTTGATACACTTTCTTATCCGTAGTAGGCACGCCCGGGAAAGTCTCTGCAATAAAGCCACTCGAAGCCGTTCCTTCACCATCGTTATACTCCCAAGTCCACGGAAGGATCGTTACATCACGGCGTTTGTCAGCTTTATCATATGCATAATAGAACGTAGGCACTATCCAGATCATGGCTTGCGTTTTCGCCTTATTCTTATCATCCGGATAGAGCGTATTAATCAAATGACCCGGGCAACGATCAGACATCTTGTTTCCGGTCAATGCGAGCACCTGACCACGTGCACCATCCAGGAACGGCAACGCCCAGATCCACTCCGACTTGGAGTAATCCGTTACATCTTGGCAGAGATCTTTGAAGATATCCTCAAAATTATCTTTGAACTTAAAGTCCTCTTGCTTTATGATTTGTGCGCACGCCCATACGGCCTCTTGATAGAGTTCCTGACGCTTGCCGGCATCCTTAACATTATACTGCACCGAACAAGCTTTGGTTCCTCCTTCGGTGAACACATCGGGACGCATAGCCAGACCGGCATACATCATGTCCAGGCGAGCGAGTAAACCAAGCGCAAAAGCCTTGCTCGGACGACCTGTATAGTTAGCAGCACGCCCCGGGCATTGAGCCGACCATGGCATCAAGTAAGCTGCCTCCTTGAGGTCGGTTCGTAATTGCTCGTACACTACATTACGATCTTGTTTCTTGGTGTAGAGCACCTCCGAGTTATGTCCATTAAAGGACACAAAACCAGCCGGCACATCGCCCCATAGTTTTACCATCTCCAGATAGCAGAAAGCACGGAGTGTTAATGCCTCACCTAACAGGTATTTAAAAGTAGCATCGGTTGTGTCCGAGTGCGCACGAATACCGTCAATCACCACATTGGCGCGCTCGATAGCCGAGTTAAGATACGCCCATGGGTCTTTGCCGTCAGATGTAGACAGGTCACCGGTACCGCCCACCATATTATATGCAGCATAGATACCACTCTCCGTTTTGGAGCAGTGCTCAATGTCGGTATTCATGGCCACGTAACCACCGCAAAGACGGTTACGGAAGGATTTATCCTCACCAAAGTTGTTGTATATAGCGCCAATGGCTTGTTGGGTCAAATCCGTTGATTTGAATACCGCCTCGTCCATCGCCGAGGGCGACTCAGTTTCAAAGAAGTTAGCCTCGCAGGCTGCCAAGGCCAGTGCTAAAGCACCTAAGATAAGATATTTTACGTTGTTCATAACAAATAGTATTTATGGTGATTAGAACTGAATGTTTAAACCTACGTTGATTCCGCGACTCTTGGGGTAAGCCGAGAAGTCCACACCCGGTGTCAGCGGATTCTTCGAAGAACGTGTATCCACTTCAGGATCGAGGCCGCTGTACTTGGTTGCGCAGAAGAGGTTCGAGCCTTGAACATATACGCGGATGTTATTGATCACTTTGGTCTTATCCATCCATACCTTCGGCAGCGAGTAGCCGATGGTGAGTTGGTTGAGACGCAGGAACGAGCCATCCTCCATATTCTGATCAGTTACCACATAGTGCGACATAATCGGGCTGTGGGTGTTCGCCCCCTTGTTGGCGTTCATCTCATCAAGCTGATTTGCGAAGGTGGTGTATGCATCTCCGAAAACCAGAGCGCTCGTTGCATATACATCAGGCATGTATTGACCTTCTTCCGAGAAGAGCGAGTAGCGGTTGGTAAATCTCATTGCGGAGATGAGGTTACGCATCTTTGTCTTCTCCGTTACTGTGGTATACTCCATCTTGGAGAGATTCAGGATCTTGTGTCCGAACGCAAAGGTGAAGTTGGCTGCCAGATCGACCTTACCCCACTTGTCGCCACCAATATTAAAGTTGATGTTAAAACCACCGGTGTGCGTAGGAACTGTGTTACCCAAT
Source organism: uncultured Bacteroidales bacterium (assembly GCA_946403215.1). GTDB lineage: Bacteria > Bacteroidota > Bacteroidia > Bacteroidales > Paludibacteraceae > Colicola. The sequence continues at coordinate 20,639 of CAMIZG010000012.1, forward strand.
ATTACTTTATCTTTTTCGTCAATCACACCGTCTCCGTTCTGATCTTTGAACTTAATAGCGCCGGGGACAGGTGTATTCGTTAAGAACTCGTCTCCGTACTTTACGACACCCTCCTTGAGTCCCCAAGCATGGCTCGAAACCAGATAGCTTTGGAAGTCAGCAGCGGTGTAGTAACCGTCTGTCTCGTAGCCGATTACGTTACCAACCGGTTGACCTACCTCAAGCAGGAACTCAGCCGGCGTTTTGTATTCGGCTGAGCCGAAGCAGCTGGTCTGCGCCAAAAGGCTCGTCATGTTACCCAAGTCTTGCACGCGTGTCTTGTTGAACGAAATATTTGCATCTACAGAGAGGTAGTAGCTCAAGCTCTTTGATTTTTGATCAAGGATAACACCCTTGATAGAGAACTCCATACCCATGTTACGAGTAGAACCGATATTCTGGTACTGGTAGTTATAACGAGCCGGCATCTTCTGGCGAATGATCAAGTCCTTCGTAGTGTTCCAATACAAATCGATAGTACCTGTGAGGCGCTCGTTGAAGAAACCGTAGTCGATACCGAAGTCGCGGGTGATTGTAGTCTCCCATTTGAGGTTCGGGTTAGCTGCAATCTTATCGCTTCCACCTACTACGAGGATGTTGCTTGTACCCTGTCCCATATCGAAATAGGTCATCTGTTGGGAAAGGAAGTCAGGGTGGAGGTAACCCAAATCTACGTTGTTGTTACCTGCCATACCATAGGATAAACGGAACTTCATGTTACTCAACCAGCTGGATGCATCTTGCGCAAAATCCTCATCGGACAGACGCCATGCTACAGCAGCGGACGGGAAATAGCCCCATTGGTTGCCTTTGGCAAAACGAGTCGAGCAGTCAGCACGGAAAGTCGCGGTTACATAGTAGCGTCCCTTGTAGTCATAGTTGGCTCGCGCCAGGAACGACAACTGGTTATCACGCGGGTTGATATAATTCGTAATCTCTGAATATGCAGCCTGTCCGAGATAATTGAATATCTCACCGCGCTCCACGTCGTAGTTTCCATTATAACCAAAGCCATACTGATTATTGGTCCATCCTTTGCGAATCACGGTTTCCTCACCTACCAACACGTTTACGTTGTGATTGCTTTCGAACGTCTGCTTCCACTCCAGGGTGTTATGGTTGGTTAAGGTCGTGTTGTACTCATCCGTCACTTGCAGTTGTGCAGTACCCGCTTGGATACCCGGACGGCCTGTGTTGCGAGCGAAATAGGTAGTCGGACCATAGTAACGATCGGTCTTGATATGACGAGACTCGTAACCTAAGTCTGAACGTACAGTGAAATATTTCGCGAACTTATAACTTACATAACCTTGGATGTTCCACTTGTTGTCCACCTTCAACTTATAGTTGTCGCGGATAGTGGTCAGCGGGTCGTATAGCGAGCCGAATGTCTCGTCCGATTCATCGCCGGTACCATCGTCTTTCGAAAGCAAAGTCGTAGGGGTGTATACTACGCAGTTGCGCAAACGCGACTCCGTGGAAGTACCGTTATCCTTGATAGCGTTCGAGCCGGAGCCTAACACCTGCGTGTTAGTGAAACGTGTTGAGAAGCCCAGCGTAAAGTTCTTGAACGGCTTGAATTTTGCCTTTGCAGCAATATTGTTACGCACATAATTCGACTGCTCCATGATGGCCTTGTCGTCAATGCGGTTGTACGAGAGGTTGAAGGTAGCCAACTTGTTTCCGCCAGACAGACTAACCGATTGATTGGACGTAAAGCCCGTACGACCGAAGGTCTTGTCCTGCCAATCAATGAAGCCGTGTTTTTCCGGATCAGCATACTCCTTCAATAAGGTCGAGATGGGTGTATTGGCTACATCATCCGGATTATCTTTATACTTCGTATCATTGTACAATTTGTCGAAGTATGCATAGAAATTGCTACGTAAACCGGAGAGAGAATTATCCTTCTGCCAAGCCCATTCGTATTGCATCAATGCGAAATCTTGTGGATCCAGCACCTCATATTTTTTTGCGATTTTCTTCCATCCGATGAATCCGCTGTAGTCCACATGGAACTTCATCTTATCATCCTCCGAACTCGACTCTTTAGTCGTAATGATAATTACGCCGTTAGCACCTTGTGCACCATAGATAGCGGTTGCTGCAGCATCTTTCAACACGTCCATCGATTGGATGTCGCTCGGAGCAATATCCGAGATGCTTGAAACGGGCATTCCGTCCACGATATACAACGGGTCATTGCTCTGAGTCAGAGAGGTTCCGCCGCGAACACGGATCTTGACATCTGCATCCGGACTACCTTCGGTTGTAGTAACCGACACACCTGCCAGTTTACCTTGCAGTGCCTCACCTGCCGATGTCACAGGAATATCCTTCAACTGGTCGGAATTGACAGAAGCCACCGAGGTCACAACGTCACGTTTCTTGGTTGTGCCGTAACCGGTTACGACCACTTCTTCCAGCACTTGATTGTCCTCCTTCAGTACAACGGAGATGCTGTTGCTTGTAACCGGAATCTCCTGGGGGATCATGCCTAAATAGGAGAATGTCAAAGTTGAATTCTCCGGCACATCAATGGAGTAGTTTCCGTCGAAATCGGTGATTGTGCCGGATGTAGTACCTTTGACTACCACGTTTGCACCGATGATGGGTTCGCCGTTGGAGTCCGTTACTTGTCCTGTTACCACCTCGGCTTGCACCATCATCGGCAGTAACACTACGGCTAAAATGTAAAACAATCGTTTCATCATGACATTATTATTAAAGAGTTAATATTTGCTTAATTCAATACACGCAAGTATGAGCGGTGCGACACCTTTCGGGTCGTCGCTGCATATACGCTCGTGTATGTAATATTCATAGGTGCCGTCGCGGAAGGGGTTGCCTCCGAGTCCGGCCACAGCGCAGCAGTCAATGAGGCTCAATGTGCCATCCTTGTCGGCGCGGAGCTTGTGCGCTTTGAGTCCTTCAATAACCTGTTTGGCTTCGTCACGATAGGTGTCCGGCAATACGCCAAGGCGCGTACCTTTTGCCATCGCGTAGGCGTACATTGCCGAGCAGGTGGATTCGAGGTAGTTACCTACAGCTGTCCCCTTGTCGGGCACTTGGTACCAGAGGTGGGTCGGCTTGTCCTGCACTGCCAACAGAGCATCCATCACGCGCCGGAGGATAGCTGTCAGTTCCGCGCGTTCGGGTTGGTCGGCCGGCATGAGCTCAAGCACATCGCATAATGCCATGACGTACCACCCTTCGGCACGTCCCCAGGTCTCGGCACTACAGCCGGTGACGGAGTCCGCCCAAGCCATCTGCCGGCTCTCGTCCCAACCATGGTGGTTAAGGCCGTTGGGTTTGCCGGTGTGCTTATCGACTACGACAAACTGGTTGGCGATGTCGCTCCATGCCTCGGGTTCGGGTTTCCACGCCGCATAGCGGGCGTAGAACGTAGTGCCGGTGAACAGGCCATCGAGCCACATCTGATGCGCATATACCTGCTTGTGCCAAAAGCCGCCTTCGGCTGTACGAGGCTGCTGACGCAGTTGCTCGCGCAGCGTCTCAATGGCTGTAACGTATTGCGGCTGCGGGTTGATGTCATTCAAGAGTATGAGGAAGTTGCCGCCCTGGACGCGATCCATGTTCATCAGGCTCATCTTGTAGGTAAGGATGGTGCCATCCTCGCCGATGAACAGGTCGGCAAAGCGCTGTGCGTGACCCAGATAAGTCGTGTCGCCCGTGGCCTGATAGAGTTCCAGAAAGGCGCGCGCCATGAGGGTGGGGGTGTACTCCCACTTGGGTTTCTTGACGCCATCGCACTGCCACATCTCGGGGTGATGCGTCATCTCGGAGCGTGCAATCTGCCGGGCTAACTGCAGGTATTCGTCCGGTTGGGAACAGCCTGTCAGCACGATTACTGCCGCAATGATCAGGGTCAGACTAACTACTATGCTTCTCTTTATACCCATGCAGTTATAAGGTGACGCCATTCTTGAAGATGGCTATCTCGTGGTAGCCGTTCTTCTCGTTGTTGGTTTGCTTGCCGTTGGCTACCTCAATCACGTAGTCGGCAAAGCGGCGTGCTACGTTGTCCATCGGTTCGCCTTCGGCTATCACGCCGGCGTTGAAGTCGATCCAGTTGGGTTTGTTCTTCGCCAGAGCAGAGTTGGTAGAGATCTTCATTGTAGGCACATAGGTACCGAACGGCGTGCCTCGACCTGTAGTGAAGAGCACCATATGACAGCCGCACGAAGCGAGTGCAGTGGATGCTACGAGGTCATTGCCCGGGGCGGACAAGAGGTTGAGCCCCTTGACTTGCAGGCGCTCGCCGTAAGGCATCACGCCGCGAACAAGCGACTTGCCGCACTTCTGCGTGCAACCGAGGGCTTTGTCCTCCAGGGTGGAGATACCGCCGGCTTTGTTACCCGGACTGGGGTTCTCGCCCACGGGTTCGCCATGGCTGAGGAAGTAATCCTTGAAGTCGTTGATGAGGGCTACGGTCCGGTCGAACAGTTCGCGGTTGGCGCAACGGTCCATCAGGATTGTTTCTGCACCGAACATCTCCGGCACCTCGGTCAGCACGGTTGTGCCGCCTTGTGCTACGAGCCAGTCGCTCAGGCAGCCGAGCAGGGGGTTGGCTGTTATGCCCGAGAAGCCGTCGCTGCCTCCGCACTTCAGTCCTACACGCAGCTCGCTCAAGGGGACTGCGACGCGCTTGTCGTGCATCGTCTTGGTGTATAGCTCGCGCAGGATAGGCATGCAGTACTCGACCTCATCGCCCTGAATCTTCTGCGTGGTGACGAAACGGACGCGCTCCTCATCTATCTCACCGCAGAACTCGCGGAAGATATCCGGCTGGTTGTTCTCGCAACCGAGTGATACGACAAGGATAGCACCGGCATTAGGATGGTGGATCATATCACGGAGGATCTTTTTCGTATTCTCATGATCGTCACCAAGTTGTGAGCAGCCATAGTTGTGCGGGAAGGCGAAGATGTTGTTCGCGCCCGTCTCCTGACGCAGGCGCTCCGCGCACTTCTGAATGATGCCGTTCACGCAACCTACGGTAGGTATGATCCACACCTCGTTGCGGATGCCTACCTGTCCGTCCTTGCGGCGGTAGCCCATAAAGGTGCGATGCTCGTCAGGGATAGAGAGCACCACGTCCTTGGGGTGATACTCGTAGGAGAGCAACCCGGCCAGGTTGGTCTTGATGTTATGCTCGTTCATCCAGGCGCCGGCTTGCTTGGCCTCGCGGGCATGCCCGATGGGAAAGCCGTACTTGATTACGTTCTCGCCCTCTGCGATGTTGCGGATAGCTATCTTATGTCCGGCAGGCACATCCTCAAGTACGGTAATCTGCCTGCCGTCCACTTCGATAACGGCACCTGCCGACTGCGGTTGTATAGCTACAACCACATTGTCGGCAGGATTGATTTTCAGAACAGATGTCATATTAGAACAGGCTCTTGATTTTGGAAATAACATCCTCCACCTTGTCCACAGCCAGCATGGCTTGCACCGTGTTGAGCATGCCGATAGCTTCGATGGAGTTGAGGTACAGCTCTACCAAATCGGTCAGGCCCGGAATCTTGTTCAGATCCTCTTTGCTCTCCTTCCAGATGATGTCGGTTGCGCCGAGCACGCCTTCAGCCACCTTGCGTGTGTCGCCTGTAGCCCAGAGCTGCTTCAACAGATCCATGATCTCCTGTGCATCGTTCGGCTCGATGGGTGCGCCATCCTCGCGTACGCCGCCCTTGTAGTATCGGATGATAGCAGCCAGGCCAAGCACCAGACCCTTAGGCAGTTCGCCCTTGCGCTCCAGATAGGTCTTCAGGCCGGGGAGGTCGCGCGTCTCGAACTTGGGGAAGGAGTTGAGCATGATAGATGTAACGGCATGGTCAACGTAGGGGTTGTTGAAGCGCTCGAGTACTGACTCACCATAAGCGCGGAGCTCGTCCTTCGGCAGGTTCAAGGTCTCCAGCAGTTCGTCGAACATCACCTTGTTGATATACTTGCCCAGTACCTCGTGGTTGCAAGCATCGCGAACGATGTTCACGCCGCTGAGGTAGCTGACGGGGCTGAGCACGGTGTGGGGGCCGTTGAGCAGGGTCACCTTACGCTCGTGGTAGGGTTTCTCGCTCTCGGCGATGAGTACGTTCAATCCGGCTTGGTTAGCAGGGAACTCGGCCTCCAATTCGGCGATAGACATGTTCTCCGGCTTCTCGATCACCCAGAGGTGGAAGATCTCGGCTTGTACGACGAGGTTGTCGTTGTAGCCTACCTTCTCCTGGATTTGAGCGATGTCCTTGCGCGGGAAGCCCGGTACGATGCGGTCAACGAGGGTAGCGCAGACGTAGTTGTACTTCTCAAACCACTCTTTGAATCCGGCATAGTCAGCTCCGAAATCGTCTTTCCACAGTTCGATATACTTGCGGATGCAGTCCTTGAGGTGATGGCCGTTCAGGAAGATCAGCTCGCACGGCATGAAGATGAGGCCCTTGGTAGGATCGCCGTTGAAGGTCTTGTAGCGGCGGAAGAGCAGTTGAACCAGCTTGCCCGGATAAGCCGAAGCAGGAGCGTCCGTGAACTTACACGAGGGGTCGAAGGTGATGCCGGCCTCTGTGGTGTTGGAGATGACGAAGCGGATCTCCGGCTGCTCGGCCAGTGCCATGTATGCCCAGTTCTGGCTGTAGGGGTTGAGGGCACGGCTGATAACGTCGATGCGCTCCAGCGAGTTGATTGCCTCGCCCTTCAGACGGCCTTGCAGATTGACGTGATACAGGCCGTCCTGACCGTTGAGCCAGTCAACCATACCTTTGTCTATCGGTTGAACGACTACCACCGAACCGTTGAAGTTCGTCTTGGCGTTCATGTTCCATACGATCCAGTCAACAAATGCGCGGAGGAAGTTACCCTCACCAAACTGGATGATTCTCTCGGGAGCGACACTCTTCGGCGCTGTCCACTTGTTCAATGCTTTTTTTGCCATAGTATTTCAAATTTAATTATTGTCGTTTTTTTGTTCAGGGTTGTTCAGTATTGTTCTTAGCCCTATAGGGCATGATTATTTCAGGGTTGAACCATCCTGAACCTTTTCTTCTACTTCCTGCACGCCGCGATGACGTCAAAGCACTCCTTGCACTTGTCAGTGATGTACTGCCAGTCGGCGGCTTTCACTTTGTCGCCCGGGAAGAGCTTGCTGCCCATGCCTACGCAGAACACGCCTGCGGCAAACCACTTCTCCAGGTTCTCTTTCTCCGGTGCTACGCCACCGGTTACCATGATCTTTGACCAGGGCATAGGAGCCATGAGTCCCTTGACCATGTTCGGTCCATATACATCGCCCGGGAAGAGCTTGGTCAGGTCGCAACCTAATTCTTGCGCCTTGCCCACCTCGCTCACCGAACCGCAGCCCGGGCAGTAGGGAACGAGACGGCGGTTGCATATCGGCGCTATTTCGGGATTGAGCAGCGGACCGACCACGAAGCAGGCACCCAGCTGAAGGTAGAGCGCTGCTGTAGCAGGATCAACCACACTGCCTACACCCAATGCCAGCTCCGGGCACTCTACGGCTGCCCACTTTACGAGCGGTCCGAACACCTCGTGGGCGAAATCGCCACGGTTGGTGAACTCAAACGCACGAACGCCGCCCTCGTAGCAAGCTTTCACAACGTTCTTGCAAACATCCAGGTCTTTGTGGTAGAACACAGGAACCATCGGTGCGGCTTGGATCTTTGCGAGCACCGCGATTTTATCAAACTTTGCCATAAATCTATTTACAATTTTTTCATTTACGATTTGTTCATTTATTTAATCATTTAGTCATTGTACCATTGATTGCACAGTCAAATGGCTAAATAGCCAAATCGTACATAAATCGTAAATGGTAAATGACCAAATGGTAAATACTTTACTTGAGGTCAGTAATCTTGCTGAAGTCCTGATCGCCATAATCGAGGTTCTCGCCTCCCATGCCCCAGATGAAGGTGTAGTTGTGGGTGGCGGCAGCGGAATGGATGGACCACTCGGGCGAGAGCACCGCCTGATTGCCGCGCATCCAGATGTGGCGCGTCTCATCCACCTCGCCCATGAAATGGCATACAGCCTGGTCGTCGGGCAGTTCGAAGTAGAAGTACGCCTCCATGCGACGGCTGTGAACGTGTGCCGGCATGGTGTTCCACACACTACCTGTGGCGAGCTCGGTCATACCCATCTGCAGCTGGCAGGTAGGCAGTACTTGATTGACGAGCATCTTGTTGATGTTCCGCTCGTTGCTCATCTCCAGGCTACCCATGTGTGCTACGACTGCATCGGCCTTGGTCACCTTCTTATCCGGATAGGTGCAATGCGCTGTGGCGGAGTTGAAGTAGAAGAGTGCAGGCTTGGCGGGGTCGATACTCTCGAAGCGTACCTCGCGGTCACCGCGGCCGAGGTAGAGGGCCTGCTTGTAGTCCAGTTCATAAACCTTGTCGCCGGCCAGAACGCGACCTTTGCCGCCCACATTGAAGATACCGATCTCACGACGAGTGAGGAAGAACGGTGCCTTCAATGGGTCGATGGCTTCGAGCAACAGACTCTCGCTCACGGGCATCGCACCGCCGACAATCATACGGTCGTACATCGAATAGACCATGTTCACCTCATCCTTGGCAAACACGCGCTCGATCAGAAAATCCTTGCGCAGGCGAGTGGTGTCGTAGCTCTTGACATCCATCGGGTTGGACGCATAACGCAGTTCGTAATTTGTTTTCATATATTCTTTTTCGTTAAACTGTTAAGTTGTTAAATCGTTAGTTTATGTACGATGTACGATTTACCATGTACGATTTATGTACGATTTGTTTTTAAGTACGATTTTTTCCTTCGTACCTCGTACATTCGTCCTTCGTACATCTTAATTATGCCACTTGCTCCATGTTGCACCAAAATAATAGGTGAGCGTGTCGCCGAGTTCATAGGGTTTGACGGCAACTAAGTTACCGTCCACGATATCCGTCAGCGTGGCGCCGGGCGTTTTTACAGAGATCTGGATGCGTCCCTGACTGGTACTGCCGTTGTATTCGTAGTTCATCTGTGCCGCCTGTTTGTCGCTCAGCGCATCTTCCTCATAAAAGACATACCCAACCTCCGGTATCGTCATGTAGTAATCCACCGTGTCATGCAGATAGATTCCACCACCTGCTAAAAGTTGACTGCCGGTCGCTGAAGGCTGAGCACTCGTAAGCACCACTTCCGCTTTATTCTGCAACTGTCCTGCCTGAGCGGTGATGGTGAGCGACTCGCGGAGTATGTGTCCGGCTACGAGCAGACTGTCGTACTCCAGACGGAAGACGAAGCGTTCGGGTGTCTGCTCGAGGATCTCCCAGCGGTCGTAGGGTCCCCCTATCCAAGTCCGATAACCTTCGCCATTCGTTCCTTCGCCATCAGCTGTTAGTACAACGAGTCCGCCAGCACCGCAGGTATGAGCCACCTTGTAGCAGTCGAGGTTGCCGTCGTAGTTGATGTGGTAGGGGCGGTGGTCACGCAGTTCGCGGCCGTACATGGTATCGATGACCAGAGCGGGACTGTTCTTGAGCCAGAGATCAACGCCATTGCTGGGGTTCTCAGGTGCAAGAGCTGGACCGTACATACGGAAAGCGGCGTACTCGTTCTCCCAGGCGAAGTCATCCTTGCGTTCGGGTACATAGCGACCATAGACCTTGGCCGACTGCCGGGGCTGGCAAGCTGCAAGGGTCAACAAGGCGAGGAGAAATAAGAGTGGTTTTTTCATTGTTCTGGATTTTCTGGATGTTCTGGAAGTTCTGGAAGTTCCGGATTAGCTGGTTACTCCGGTTGCTTGCCGATGTAGGCAAGTATACCTCCATCCACGTAGAGAATATGCCCGTTCACTGCATCGGAGGCGTGGGATGCGAGGAAGACAGCGGGTCCGCCGAGTTCATCGGGATCGAGCCAGCGTCCGGCGGGAGTCTTGGCGCAGATGAACGAGTCGAACGGATGCCGACTGCCATCGGCCTGACGCTCACGCAGGGGAGCGGTCTGCGGGGTAGCGATGTAACCCGGGCCGAGACCGTTGCACTGGATGTTATAGCTACCGTACTCGGAGCAGATGTTGCGCGTCAACATCTTCAAACCGCCCTTGGCGGCTGCATAGGCGCTGACCGTCTCGCGGCCGAGCTCGGACATCATCGAGCAGATGTTGATGATCTTGCCCTCACGGCGTGCCATCATCTCGGGCAGCACGGCTGCGCTGACGATATAGGGAGCCACAAGGTCGATATCAATAACCTGCTGGAACTCCGAGCGCTTCATCTCATGCATCGGTATGCGCTTGATGATGCCGGCGTTGTTGACGAGGATGTCAATCTGACCTACCTCGGAGTGAATACGCTCCACCAGAGCCTTGACGGCGGACTCATCCGTCACGTCGCAAACATAGCCATGTGCATTGTGAATACCTGCCGCTTGGTAGTCCGCAAGCGCTTTGTCGATCGCTTCCTGACTGCGGGCATTGAAGATAATATGACTGGCACCTGCCTGAGCAAATGCCTTAGCAATAGCGAAACCGATGCCGTAACATGCGCCGGTAACCCATGCATTCTTGCCTTCCAGTGAAAAAAGATTGGTCATTTGTGTTTTTCGATGATAATTTTTTATCGCGATGCAAAGATACATAAATTTACGCGTATGCGTGTGTAAAAACTCGTCAAAAAAGTGCAAAACGACATTACTGGTAAGTTTTTACACACCAAGATGCCACCCGTTGGCACAAATTGCAAGATGACAATAAAGCGAGCACCTCTCGATGCTCGCTCGTGAAAGATTGTTGATCCGCTGCGCTCTATCAGAGCAGCAGCATGACTGGGCGTATAGATCCGTTCTTACATAGTGTGATAAACCATATTACTTATTCTGGCGAGAGAACAGGTGTACACGGAAAAACAGGAGAAGGGTGTACAATAATGCCAGAGCAAGCAGAACAAACGGTTCGCCGACAGGTGTGGGATTCGGAAGAACGCCAATCGGGTCATCCTCGTCAGGGTCGCCCCAGCCTCTACGCAGATTACGCTGTATGCCGCCGTTGTCAGACGAGTTGTCTGACAGCAGGGCATCAGCAGGCGTATATTGGAAGTATGAAGAAGCCTTCACGCCCTCCTCAAAGTCAGGGTTATATGCCGAGATGGAGCGGCATGCGGGCGTATATCCGCGTGATGCGGGCATAGTCTGCCTATAAGAAGTTCCAGCCCTGTTGGTGGTGCTGTAAGATGAAGTGTAGCCCCACGATTCGCTTTGCGTAGTTATCTGGGCAGATGCATGAAGGCAGCTGCCCCAAAGGACTAAGCCCGTGAGAACCACTATATGCATTATAACGTGTCGTATCATTTTCTATCGCAGTTTTTGTCCGAACATTGTGTAAACATGTCCGTCACGCAGTATATAGACATGTCCGTCTCTGATTAATTTGATTGCAGGGGTGCTCTCCTCATCGCTCTGAATGATGGTTGTTGCTACCGGATTCGTCGAATCGCCGGGTGTGTAGCCGCGCCGGCGGATGTAGAAGCGCGTTTCGTGATTGACCTCCGGAGTAGGAATCTTCAGGCATATGCCATCCAGGATTGTGCGCTCGGTGTTGGTCAGAGAGTCGTAGAGTACCAGCTCTCCGTCAATATTGTTCACACCCGTGAACCACAGTTGCGTTTCCGGATCAAACGGCAGGTCACTCAAGTAGAACGAAATAGGCACGTTGAGAATCTCATCCCTTAGGTTGATGCTCAGGCCGTAATCGCCTTCCATAGCGTAGATGTTGAACGGCGTAGCCGGTGTAGAGTTGTTGGTGTAGTGGTCGATGTTGACAGTAGTCAGTATCGCGTCCTCACCATTCAATATGGCGGAGTGGTATCCCTGACCGATCCGCAGCCGTGAGAAGCAGCGCTCCGAGACGGGGTTTGTGGCTGTTACGGTCATTATGCCCTTGCTCAGTCCTGTTGCTCCGTTGCGTAGCGGTGCAGGCAAAGGCCGTACCACCTGAGCGGGTGATGTGACGATGCGGTTCGTGTTGAGCCGCAGGGTTTTCTCCGTACCCTCCGTAGTGGATATCACTATCGCGTGCATCGGGGGCAGATAACGCTCGGGATTGGTGATTACATTTGTTGTGGCTTCGGCTGCAGCCTTGCTAGTCTTTGTGTATTCATTGTTGGCTCCCATGTAGTCAAAACCCTCATCCAGTCCATTGTCTGCTATGAAGCCCCAGATGTCGATATATCCCATTGTGGGGTTACCGAATACGTATGCCGTGGATGCCACCTCGTTGGTCAGCGTGTAATCCTTGTACGTGCCATCGGTGTCGAATGCCAGTTTACCGGCTTTACCTGTGCCGCCTGCAGCCACATCACGCTCATCACGCAGGTTAGGTACGTAGAAGTCGTACATTTTGTCGCCATCGACGTTGTAATAGTAGTAAATATCGTCGTTCTTGGGCAGCCGAACGTCTGCATCAGCGCCTGACGCCGTGCGCGTGAAGATAGCCCAGCCTAATGCAGGCGGCAGCGAATAATCCATTCCGTTGGTTACTCTCGACCACTCGGCTTCAGCAGTTCGTGTGGAGTCTTTCACATTGTCGCCATTGCCCTTTTGTACGATTTCGCGGCTGTACAGCGAGAGCCAGTACGAGGCGTTGCCGGTGGTTGCGTTGCGTCCGTCTGCATCGAACTCACCGACCTCCCATGCAGGTGTTGTGCCGTTAATGTCAGCGTTGGCCATGAATATATCACCGCTCATCATACCCGTAACAGGTGCCGAGCGGAATGCCCACTGGTTCTTAGGCAGACTCATATCCACCACAGCCTTGTTGTAGTTCAAGTGCTGCTGTTGTCCCATGGCTGCGCCCGGCAGGAAGCGTACGGCGTTACACCTGTTGTACTCGAATCCGGTCTGCTTGATCGAATCCTTCCGGCTGATGCTGCTCGGTATTACAGGATATGGCAGGCCGTCCTCCATAGCAGGAATGATTACGTTCGTTACTCTGGTCGGTGCAAAGTGTGCATCGGAGTGTATAGGTTTGTTCTCGAGGTCCAGACCAATCCAGTTGTTCGGATTGTTCCAGCTGGCGTTACCGTCAGCCTTCGGATCCCACTGTACGGCACTCGGCAGAACGGCTATCGTGAACGGCACTGTACCTACGCGACAGTCGCTCTCCGGCAGAGTGGGCGAACCTGTATGCGTCTGCATCGTGATACCGAACGTATAGCGGTAGCCTGAGCGCATCTTATAGCTGTCGGCTGTGGGGGTCAGTATCAGGTCGTCGCCGCTCTTGTAGTAGCCTGAGTTGTCACTACCCGAGCTGAAGTCATATACTCTGTCAGGCTCGAGATGTAACTTGTGGACACCCTCACGATAGTCCGGGTCGTTGGTCGAGAGGAATGCTATTGTATCCAGTGCCACAAGAGCCTTGATCGAGTCGATAGGTATAACGATTGATCTGTTGGCATCGCCTTTGGTCAGCAGGATTACCTGAGGTTCAACCATAGGCTCGGCATCGGGGTTGAAGCCGCCAAGCGCCATCGGTACATCACCGCCTACGGTAGATTTGAGTTTGATGAATACCGGTGTCGGGCATACATCTACCTCCATGTCAAGCATTGCATCAGAGCCGGTGCCTACTATCGGGAAGATCATGTACTGAACCGAATCGTCCTTAACCGTTGTAATCGTCAGGTTGGAGTGATACATGGTCAGGAATCCAGCGTTCACCAGGTGTGCAAGTATATCGTACGGATGCGCACCGCTCTCCAGTGTGATACTTTCCGAACTCCTTACATACTCCATCTCGATGCGGCTTACTTCCGACAGGTTGTGCGCAAACCGGTTGGTGTTGTGTGAAACCCTTCCGACCGGCTCGCAGCGGAGAATATCCTTAATAACCTTCTCGATATCCTTGTATGGGTATCCGTAGCGTGTCGTGCTGTAGGAGGTCGAATCGCCGTACAGCAGCCAGTCGTTGTAGCACGAGCCGTTGATATCCGCCGGAGCGGCGTGATCCTGCAGCAGCGAGCCGCGGACGCGCAGACTTACATCGTAGGTAGTGTTGGCGCACATGCCGGATACGATCTTTTCTGCTTGCTCCTCGCCGTTGAGTTCCAACATCATTCGGTTGCTGATCTTCAGGTCACTCGTCATGGCGCAGATACTGCTCGTCAGCTCTTTGAACGCCAACGACATACGTACACGGTAGTGGTTGCGCGGTAGCATCTCTGCCTTGTGAACCATGTACATCACGGGGCGGAGTTCACCGTCAAGCAACTCGTAGATATATCCTACACGGAACGGTTCGCCACCTGACTCCAGCGAGTCTTCAAACCGATCAACAAGGTCGCCTACATTGGGGAAGATCAGTTCACTGCCGGGCTCATAAGCCTCGGTAGGCATGTGTACTACACCATATATTGTATCATTCGTAGCAGGCAATACGGCACGTACGGTATCTGCGTTAATGAAGCCGTCTATCGGGGAAACGAATTCTGTTTCCACATCCTCTTCCACATGCTCGATGGTATAATATACGTCATGATCGTTGTATCCCTTGTCGTGGAATCCCTTGTAGTCCACGCGGAGCACTACGTGCGTTATCTCGTCGGTCTCGCCCTCTTTCATACAGGTGGTGTTGGCCTGGTAGGCAATGAGTGGCGGCTTGGTGGCGAAGATGCACATGTCGTCGATGATAAAGTCGTTACCGTCATCGTTCGCTGCCATATTATATACGCGCACGCGGAAGTGTTCGTAATCTTTCTTCTGCTCAATCGGGAAGTAGATCTGGTACCATTTGCTTGACTGTGGCAGGTCACCGGTCATGTACGAGGTAATATCTTCCCACGAGGAATTATCCAAGGATCCCTGCACACTGAACAGGAAGTTCGGGCAGGTCTTGCCGGACTCATTGCCAGGGTTGCCCACATAGGCGGAGAAGTACATCTTCTGTCCCTCGCACAACTTCTTGTGCAGCGAGATAGCAGCCACCTGTCCGGCGGAGGACATACCGTCGCAGAAGATCATGTAACCGTTGGCGGCGCCGCCGTGCTGCTCCATCTTGTGCCAGTACGTGCCGAACGACGGGATGCGGTTGATCAGGTTGTACTCACCCATGTTCGCCAAGTTCGTCAGACCGCCCTTGTTGTGCGGACGGTTGTCGGGCAGCAGCGCCGTTCTGGGGTAGGCAAAGCCGTACGAAGCATCCGCCCACGGCAGCGGGTGAGGATAAACGGTGTAATCGGTACCCGGCTTGTTGTAGTCGAAGTTCAAGCGCTCCAACACCTCAAAGTGCTGCTCAATCTCGTCGTTGGTGATAATGGCTGCACCTTTATCCTCCAACTTCGGACCATATTGGTCTGTACGGTGATAAATTACCACATAGCGGCAGATATTGAACATGTTGCTGCCGAACACAGGGTCTTCCGGATCAGGATCCCCTACTGTTCCTGCGTGCGTTGATATAATACTACGTGCGCGTAAACAATATATAACTGTATCCACCTCTTTTCCGGCGGGGATACTTGTTTTCTTCGGTACGCTCAGGAAGTCGTTACCTTCCGTAACAGTGTATGCACACTCGGTGTATGTATTGGTTGATGGGTTGTAGGTGTACCATTGGCATGGCGCATCCCATCCGCCGCACCAGATCATCGTATCCTGACGAGTAACACCTTCTCCATCAGGTGTCGAACTCATGGATGACCAGTTGTCGTCTCGCATATAGTAGCCCAACATGGACTCGGAGTGCCCGGTTTTCTTTAAGTTATCGTAGTTGTACCGTTGTTCTGTGCTGAGCAGCAAGCGTGCGTTCAGCGGTGCGCGTACAACGTGGTCCTCCAAGTAGCGCTGACCGGCATACGGAGCGGTTGATGCATATTTGTAGCTCTCCATCCTCTCCGCCATTTCGGTCCAGGGGTGCAACTCGTATATCTCGCGCAGCGACAAGGTCGGCTCAATGATTTGTCGCATCGTATCCAACTTGTCTATATCCACCTGGTTGACGTCCTTCATGGACAATGGCAGATTGTCGTAGTACACACTCTTGTCCAGCGCATAAGTGACTGTATCTTTGTTTTGTGGCGGATAAACCATCGGCGCCTTGGATGGCGGGTCTTTACGGGCATTATAGTCCTGTGAAGGAACATGGAAGATGGTGAAGCGTCCCTGGGTTGGCACGCTGCTATATCCTTCAGAATGATCCTCAGGATTGTTCCAAATCGTATCACCGATGATACGGAACGGGAAGTTCCATTTGCCGGTATTACTCGGTTCGGTCTCCCATTTCTCGGCAGGAATATCCGTATCCTCTTCGCCTGCATTCAGCGAGTACCAGCGCCACCAGCCGTAGAAGTTACGCTCGCGTACCGGCAACTCGACACGCTGATCTGTTGATTGCGCTTTGTTCGACGGGTTGTAGTAGTAGATGATATTCTTGTTCTCATGCACCTGTTGTACACCATCTGCCAGCGGGTCACCCGATGCACCTTTGGAGTGAATGAGCACCTGGTTGTTGGCATACTGGAATTTGCTCAACTGAGTCACACCGAGACGGAAGTTGATATAGCGCCAGCGGCCATTGACTTCCATCGTATAGGCTATATACACGTAAGCCGAGCGCGGTGAACGGATACCGTCCTGCGTGCAACTAACGGTAATCGTATTGCTGCCTTTGGCACTGATATTGCACCACGTGGGCGTGTTACCGTATTCATCAATCAGGCGGATCTCGGTCAGTGCCGGATTGTCGAAGTGCATAGCCGATGTATGGTCGTGGCTGTCGCTGGTGTAATCTACCACGTGGTTGTCAACGTCCATTGTACTCGTTCCGGTACGGTGGTCGGTGTGCAGGGTAAAAGTATGCGTCATGCCTCCGCTCACTTCTGCCGGGAAGACGTAGTTGTACTCATCGCGCTCCACGATACAGATGATCGAGTCGTGAGGCACTGTGTGATAGGTCTTGCGGATAAGCGGAATCTTCAGGTGAGCATCCTCTAATGAACTGAAACTGATCCAATTGCTTGCAAAGCGGTAATCCGGTGCACCGTCTTGCAGCGAAATGACTACATCCAGTGTATCCACTATGTTCACGAACGGTCCTTTACCTGCCGGATAACGTATCTCCAGCGGGCTGTCGCCGGCAGGAGTAACGGTGGTGGTCAGTGTAGTGGTGTTCGTCGATTTGCTCAATCCGCTGGCACCTGCGCTGAAACGGCTGTCGCTAATGAGGTTGATAGCATAGTTCGTCTTCCAGTCGTTGCCGGCTGAGATAAGGTCTGCTATATCTTCCTCATCAACACGACCGCAGTAGGTAACAATGCTGTCCAGCATCATTGAATAGATGCGGTACGCCTTGTAGCGCGTCTGTACCGCTGAGCCGATGGTGCTGTTGTAACCGAACTCCAGTTGATTGACACTCGGGTAGGGATTTTTTTCGTGTATATAGTACTCGGGTTGCAGATAACTCCAGGAGAACACTGTGGCTTCTGCATAGTTCTCGGTCAGTGTCAGCGAAGGAGTACTGCCTACAACGGTGAACTTCAGCCACTTGTTGGCACCGTACTTGAGTTTAACCTGCTCCTCGAAGTTCGCATTGTCGTTGACGTACTCGTGCACATATTCGTACGTCAGCGTAGCCGCACCGCTGCCTGCTACTGCAGGATTGGATGAACCGTCGATGACAAAATCCATGTTAACGCCATAATCAGTTCTCAACGACAACTGCTGCTCAGCCTGATTGACATACGTATATCGCCACGGCGTGATATACTGCGTCTGGTCGTTGGCAGCATTCGCCGAGCCTTTCACCAGTTGGGTCTTGCCGTCTTCCTTCTTGTAGAGCGTGTTGTTTTTGAGTTCATACCGACGGAAGATCAGTCCTCCGCTACCTGCCATAATGTAGTAGCGCTGTCCGCCGGCTACAGCCGACCAGATCAGCTCGCTGCTACTCAATGCAGATTGCTGCAAGGGCACACGGCCCGTAACAGGATATGTCACTGCATCTACCGTAGCGGTCGAATTGATAATCAGCGTATCCACGTTAACGCCGCTGCTGTTCTCTGCTTTCGTCACAAGGGTGACATGGTCGTTCAGCGTGTTCCCGGCATCCACATCGAAGTACGCACCGCCGCTGGTGAACTCGCATTGACCCGGACCAAGACGCAACGAGGAGGTTACATCCACGGTGCTCAGAATCTCTTCGCCGAACACGTTGCCGTCGGTATCCAGCAACTGGTGAGCGGTGATCTTTGCCATCGTGAAAGTCAGCCGTTTGCTTGCGCCCGCCAGCGGGTAGAAGTTGTACATCGGGTACTCAGGCGTTATGGCGAGGCGAGTTATATCCTCGCCGTAGTGCGTGGTCTTGGTGCGGATGATAATGTCGCGGTAGCGCGAACCGTCAGGACGGATATGCAGTCCCGGCGCACCTTCGCGCCAGCGACCGTAGTATTCCTTGATCTTAACAGGACCCAAGGTGCGCAGCGTGATACGCAACGTATCCACGATATCAATATAGTCGCCGTTATACCTAATGTCCATCGGGCTGGTCAAGCCGCTGGTGATGGTTCTGCCGAAGTTGCTGCCGCTCATGTGCGGAAGATCCTCCTCTTCCACGCTTGCTAAATCCACACGCGAATCGCGGATGTATTCAAAGTCCTCCACCAGACGGTAGTTCGGATCCAGACGCAACTGACTTGCAATCGTCAGAATCTTGTTGTTGTCCGGGTGGAAATAGATAACCTGGTCGTCAATCTTCGTGACAGCCTTCAACTGCTTGCCTATCAGTTTCGACTGCACTTCGCGGACTGTCTGCTCGTCATGGTGGTAGGCAAATACGATCTCGTCCGTCCATTCGTCGGTGGTGTCGGGTATAACTACATAGTGCTCATCCGCCACGCGTACACGGGAGATCTGGAAGACAGTAGCATCCTCCTCGTTTGCTACTCCGTCAAACTGGTTGTCGGCAGCGTTGTATGCAATCCAAGGAGCACTGCTGTTATCGCGCTCATCGCGCGTAATGACGCCAGCTACACGGTGCAGATAGTGGGTGGAGGACAGTTTGGCGTTCTTCACATCCGCTACGGTGTAATCCGGCCAGCCGTTGCGACCTGTTGTGCCGGTCGATTTGAATAGACCTGCCCAACTGTTGTTGGCAAGCACCGTATTCGGGGCGGTGTAGTACAAACCGAGGTACTCCTCGTTATCCGGAGCAAAGTGCTCGTAGAACTCCAGCGAGTCTATTGCTCCGTAACGCATCTCACGGCGCGGGTCAAGCACTACCTCATCCGCAGCACACTCAGCGCACGCATCGGGATGGGTAAGAACCTTGAAGGTGTTGATATAATTGTTGTCGGCATTCTCGGCGTTCGCCATACCCTGCCAGGCGTTTGTCCATTCGGCAATGTAGCGGGCACGCGAGAAACGCGGCGCAGCCGTACCCGGGTGAGTAAGGAAATAGCGCTTGCCGTCGTTCTTCACAAACGAGAGCGCCACGTGGATCGTACCGGTGTACGTGGCTTTGGCATACAGCGTGGTAGGGCCGGCGGGCAGGTTAACTACTTGACCCGGAGTGTACAATGTACCCGTTCCGTCTGGGTTTGTAGTCCAGCCATGGAAAGTAAAACCTTTCACCAGACGCGCTTCGCGAATGGTCACGGAAGTCTCGCCGTGCATCGGGTACTGGTCAGCAATGGTATCACCCGTACAACCGTTGTTGTTGTAGTGAATATGCCGGTCAGGGTTGGCGGGCACAAACTCAATGGCACCGTTGGGACTATCATCGTCAACGTGGATACGTGCCCAACCGTCGCGGTCGATAATACTTCCGCCGCCAACAACAGGCACGGATGTACCCGTTACCGGAACACTCCAACCTGGAATATCTGCGCCCGGATCCGTCTCGCTGAACTCCGAGCCGGTGAACATCGTGGCTTTGATGGTCAGAGCTGCGTACTCGGCGGTGATATGCCACATCTCCTCGCACGTCCAGGTCGTGTAGTCGGCATTCGGGATCAGGCGGATGTTACGTCCTGTGTTTGTACGCAGGAAGTAGCCGCCGGGCTGGAACTCCACACCCAGGTTCTGTTTGCCGGTTTGGGTCGTATCGACAATCATCTGTCCGTACGCACCTCGTGGCGCCTTAAGCCCTAAATAGTGAATCTTCAAGGTGTCGATTTGCTTGAACTGCGAATTAAACGCATCTCCTTGGTCCGTATGGCAATACTTGTTCTTATATCCCACATAGTAATACGTACTATCGGACATCGGCACATTCATATAATCGCTTACATAGTACTTGGTCTCCCCAAGCCGCTCCATGCATTTCAGATGGTCGATGGTGTAGATCTTCTTCTTAGTGGTGTACGTCGCCGGCGTTTTGGCAAAGTCGTTATTGTACTGTACATAATCCTGCTCGTCGTATGCGAAGAAATATGAATCCGCGCAGGTAGATGTAAACGGCTCGTCTAACACATACAAACGGAAAATCGTACGCGGAGTAGCATGGTGTTTATCTTTGTTACCAAAAGCGTACAATGCCTGACCCGGTCGGGCTGATGCCTCCTTGTTACTGTATTGTATGGTACTCAGTGTTTTATTGAAACCAACCAACGAGGCATTGCGATAAGACACGGGATTTCCGTTGCTTCGGGGAATATCGAGCCAATACACTTCACGGTAAGGCATGCCTAAGAAGCCATAGCCCTTCTCTCCGTTGAATCGACCTACAGCATCTTGATCCGTTCTACCTTCAAGTTCTGTTAATTTTCTGTTCGGGTCGAACGTAGTAACCGATGAACGGTTGGTAGGCACAACAAAGATCGCGTTACAGATGTTAACATTATCAGTCTCTCTGGTCAAATCGCCTTGGTACCTGAACGAGTTGCCGGAAGACGTGAGCAGGGTGTAGGAATCACCGCTGGGGTTGCTACTCCACATCGTATAGGCTATACCGTCCAATGTGTACCTTTTTCCGCCACTTATGAGCGTCACAGCTTCCTGAATCGTCCAAATGGAAGGCGTAGCCGGTTCAGTAGCGCCGTCGGCCTGCGGAATCAACTTAAGGAAATTACCTTTTCCGCCATCCCAGTTCGTGTAACCGAAATATCCTCCGGTGTAACCGGGGTAATGGCACACGAAATACTCTTCTCCGTTCACCATCGTGGACAGCAGAATACGTTGATTCGGCTGCAGGTTAACCACCAGACCACCATCGGTCGGAGTGAAATCATAAACTGGTGCACCGAACATCTTTATCGAAACCGTCAGCGCCGTCACAAGCATCAGTGACCGGAAACTGCGTGTGTGGAAATTAAATCTCTTCATTTTCTACCATCTTTACCTTAATATACTCAAATGTATCTTCCCAAGCGGCCACTATATGCATAGTGACCTCATGTGAGTGAGACAAATAAAATAATTTATAATATGCAAAGGTACAAAAAAAAAAGCAATTGCGCAATAGGACAAATGCTTTTTTTACGTATTATTAAGAAATCGGCTACCTTTTTTTACGAATTATCAAGTTTTTGCAATTTCAACCACTCAGTAGGTGAGTAGCCAGTCTCCTTTGTAAACGTTCGTGTGAAGGCTGCTGCGGAGGCAAATCCGGTCTGTTCCGCCACATCCAGCACCTTTATGTCCTGACATTTTTTAAGCAGACGTTTGGCCTCTTCAATGCGGTAGTTCGTCACGAACTGACAGAAGTTGCAGCCGTATGTCGTGTTGATGTATCGCGACAGATATGAACGGTTGACCGGCAATACCTGCATCAGGTCCATAAGACGGAAATCCTTGTCCAGGTACGGCTTGTTCTCCTGCATCCATGATTCTAACATATCGCGGTACTCCGGCGGGAACATCTGTTGGTCGGTCGCTCCCTGCGCATTGTCAGATTCATCCGACTCGCATGAATCGCCCTCCTGACCTTCCAATGTCGTGTCCTGCCAGGGACGCTTGCGGCTGATAATCTGCGTGGTGTTGTAAGCAAAAAGGAACAGGATCAGCCACTGCTGCGTGAACAGGCGTGTAGGATGACTGCTGAAACTTATATAGAAATATGACGCTCCGATTATCGTTAGGCAGACCAGGTAATTCCGAATCCAGTGCACACTCGTGTTCTCCAACGACGAGTAGTTCTCCTCACAACGCTTCCTGTAGGCAACAGCTTTGCCGAACAATATGCCTACTATAATCAGCGGATAGATGATCAGCAGCAGGCGAAGGTCGACATTCAGAAAACAACCTGCTGTGTGAATAAGCAGTGCCGGCAGAATGATGAGCGTGCTCTTGCCGAAAGTGAGCCAGCCAGGATAGAAAACCTCCATCGGGTACGCCACCAGCAGGAGAGCAAACAGGTTGCGGATCATCAGATCCTCGCTAGTCAGGTTCTGCACATCAAAGATGATTGCCGATATGCCGAACGCGTACTGCAAAATGTATATAGCGATCTCCAGTGTCGCCCATACGATCAGCACGCTTTGCCATACCCGACGCGCACGTATACCGTCGATATGCCAGTGCACCTGTATGGCGCTCAGTACGGTAACGAAAATGATGCAGAAGTGCAGCATCGGGCTGATCGTGTCCTCGAACAGCTCAGGAGGAATAAACCGTGAGAGTTGATAACTCAAGGTTACGCAGACAACCAATCCGAGCGTAAACCAAATAGTGTGGTAATAATCGAAATATAGATTTCGTAGTGTTTTCATCCTTACTTCTTTACAATAAGGTAGTGGTATGTCCTGGATATTTTTACTCTCCCCAATCCGCTCGATCCAACTGTCTGAACTGGATGGCCTGTAACAGGTGAGAGGTGGAGAGCGTGTTACTTAGCGGCCGGTCGGGATGTGCGGCGGCATCAAGGTCAGCGATGGTGCGTGCAACCTTGAGAATGCGGTCGTAGGCACGTGCTGACAGGCCGTAAAGTTCCATAGCCATGCGCAGTTGCTGCTCCGCCTCACTATCCAATTGGCAATATTTACGCACCATGGATGAGGTCATCTGGGCGTTGCAGTGGATGGCTGTACCGCGGAAACGTTCGGTCTGGATGTCGCGCGCTCGTTTCACTCGTTCACGGATAGCAGCCGACGGTTCACCATCAGCCCTGCGACGCAAATCATCATAGCCGACAGCATCTATATGGCACTGGATATCAATTCGGTCGAGAAGCGGTCCGCTGATGCGGCTCATATAGCGGTGGCGCTGGGCCGGCGTGCAGGTGCACGGATGCTTCAGGTCGCCGTAGTGTCCGCAGGGGCAGGGGTTCATGGCAGCCACGAGCATGAAGTGAGCAGGATAATCGACGGACAACTTATTCCGTGCCACCGTTATATGTCCATCCTCCAGCGGCTGGCGCAACACCTCCAGCGCCGACCTCTTAAACTCCGCCAGCTCGTCCAGGAAAAGAACACCGTTATGCGCCAGACTGACCTCGCCGGGTTGGGGATTATTGCCACCGCCCACAAGCGTGACATCGGTGATGGTGTGATGGGGCGAGCGGAATGGCCGCTGCACGATGAGAGTAG
>CAMIZG010000013.1 GCA_946403215.1 uncultured Bacteroidales bacterium
CGTTCGTACGTACGTACCACGTAGCCGCTGACGCATTCAGCGCCAGCGTTACGAGCAGTGCTATGTGAAGGATTCGTTTCACTATTTACAATTTGTTCATTTATTTGTTCATTTAGTCATTTTATCATTTATCTTGCGTATAAATGGCTAAATATCCCAATGACTCAATAAATCGTAAATGGTAAATGACCAAATGGTAAATTTATCGCCATCCGAAGCGCTCACGGCCAACCCGCTCCACGTCTTCACGACTGGTGAATGCTGTTGTGCCGCCGGCTGCGGTGGTATTGACCGCACCGGTCATGTTGCCGTACTCTTGGCAGCGGTCCAGTGCATCGCCGGCTGCCAGACGGGTGATGAAGCCCGAGTTGAACGAGTCGCCTGCTCCGATGCAATCCACCACGTTCTTGTTCAGAAGCGCTTCCTGCTTGCGGTCGGGCTGACCTTTGCGCATCAGTATGGAGCCTTTGCTGCCGCACTTGATAACGGCAGCATTCACATACGGGCGGATAGCTTCGAGGGCTTCCTCCAGGGTGGCTTTGCGGGTGAGGAACTTCAGCTCGGTCTCATTAGGCATGAACACCGTTACCAGCGGCAGGATCTCCTTCAGATCCAGATCCCACTGCTCGGTCGGATCCCACTGGCTGTCCAGCGAGGTCGTCACGCCATTGGCCTTGCACAACTCGAGAATCTTCTTCAGATCGCGCTTCACGCCGCTCTGCATGAAGATAGACGATATATGTATATGCTTCGCCTCCTTGAACACGTCGGGATTAATATCCTCAAGTCCCATGTAATCCATCGCTCCCTGATAGGTCAGGTTGGCGCGGTCCTCGTCGTAACTCATGCAGATAGTGGCACCTGTAGCATGTTTGTCCTGACGAATCAGGAAGCGTGTATCCACGCCTTTGGCTTGCAGACTGCTCTCCACCAGGTCGCCGAAGCTGTCGTTGCCGATCATGCCGCAGAAGGCCACCTTGGCACCTATCGCTGCAGCATTGGCAGCGAAGATGGCTGTCGAACTGCCCAGCGTGAGCGTCATCTGCTTGGCAAATTTTTCTTTGCCTACTTCAGGGAAACCCTCTATATTATTAAGGATAAGATCAACATTCAACTCGCCCAGGGCGATAATATCAAACTGTTTCATGGTTTACATCTTGCTTTTAAATAGTTTATCCATCTTATAACTCCACCCGGCAGGGTAGTCGTGTCCCATCTCCGGACCGAAAATGTATTCTTTCTCCGATGCAGGAGTAGCCAGGTTGTTGAACGGCACCACGTTCGTCCTTGGCGGGCACACATTGTCCTGCAGTCCGCTGCTCGCGAGCACGGCGCAACTGATTCGCGTTGCCAGGTTCTTTGTGTCGAAGTACGACAGGAACTTCAGCATCTGCTCGTCGGTCATCGAGCCTTTGCACTTCTTGGCTGTCTCTGCTGCCAGGCCGCCGATGCTCATTGCGTCAGCATAATCGCCCAGGAACGCAACGTTCGCCGCAATGGCCGTAAACGGATAGTCACTTAGCGCTGCGGCTGCATAGGTAAGCGCACCGCCTTGGCTCGAGCCTTCGGCGAATAGCTTGCTCATGTTGCTCGTCTCACGGGTTGCCATGAACCGTACAGCCTGCACTACGTCCATAAATGCACCGCGGTAGTACCAGCTGTCCCTGTCACCAAAGTGGTACGAGAACCAGTCGCCGTAGATATTAGTCTGATCCTCCGTCACACCCGGGTTGCCAGTTGAGGCCGGACGGTTGTTCAAGTACTGACCTCTGTGCGACAAGTAGAACTCTGCATTCTGGCTGCTGCCGCCCGACGGGCACTCGCACTTGCCCTTGCTGCCCTGCGTGTCGTAGCCGTAGAAGTGCATGATCACGGGGTGCTTTTGGCCGTCCTGAGGCTCGCAGTAATAGCCGCGGATAGTCACCGGCTCGCCGCTCAATCCGTCAGGCACAGACTGCATCTCCACCAGATAAACCTTCCGCGCAGCGCTGCTTTTGCTTTCTATCTCCGTCAGCTTGGCGCTCATATCCACCGCCGCCAACTGATCCTTCGCAGCCTGCCAGAACTGGTCGAAATCCGGCTGCTTGTCCGGTGCGGAAACGATCTTGAACGGGTCGATGCCGAAGAAGAAGTTCCTTGCCATCTTGCCGTTCACCGTACATACGGCGCGGTAGATGCCCGGCTCCAGCGTCTTGGTCGTGGTTGCCTTATAGTCCAATGTGCTGTTGGCTGCTACATCCACGCTGTCGGTTACCGTCTCTACTTCCGCTTTCATGTCGGTCGTGTATTTCACTTTCACGCCGACCTTCACGGCCATCTTGTTGCCGTTCTCGATGCGAATCGTTATGTGCGGCTTGCCGCTCCACACCCAGTTATCCGTCACGGGTACGGATTGAGTGATGAGTTTCAGGTCTGCCTGCTCTGTGGGTTGCTGTTGCTCCCGTTCAGGATCATCCTGAGGCGTCGGACCTTTGCATCCGTATGCTCCCAGTGCCACCGCCATCAGAGCTACTGTCAAGAATGATGCTCGCTTCATTGGATCTTGTTGTTTTCGGTATCTCGACTATACTTCTTTCATGTAATCGTTCAGGTTGACAATATTGAACGCGTTGTAGTACTTGTCCATATTGTGCTCTATGCGCATCAGCACGACCTCCTCGGCATGTATTCCCAGACGCTCCAGGTTGTCGTACAGCATCTGACGGGCTACCAGTGCCTCCGGCTTCTGCCAGATGTAACGGCAACCGGTCTTCACCAGCCACAACTGACGGTCCTCCGTGCACTCGCTCAGGTCTTTGCC
This sequence comes from uncultured Bacteroidales bacterium, assembly GCA_946403215.1. GTDB lineage: Bacteria > Bacteroidota > Bacteroidia > Bacteroidales > Paludibacteraceae > Colicola. Next base: position 2,801 of record CAMIZG010000013.1, read on the forward strand.
TACCTCCTCGCCGTGCAACCACTTCTTCCAGCGGTTCGACTCATATACGCACTGCCACAGCACTTTCGTCATGTTACTCAGTTGTGCTACCTTGCCTTCGGCGAACAGTTTCTTCTCCTCTTCCTCGAGCTCGGCCAGCGCGTCGTACTCGTTCATCGTGAACTCCGGGCCAACGTTCGCCGCACCCATGCCTGCCTTCGGATAATCCTCGGGGTTCTCCACGTCATCCGAGTAGTGCCCCTTGATATAACTGCCGTACGGACGAACTTTAGCCGTCAGCTCGCGGGCAACCTTCGGGTCGAAGAACGTGGTGTGAAGGTCAGTACCTACCTTGCCTACGATGAAGCACGGCCATATATCGTCCAAGCCAACCTCATGCAGACCTTTCTTCAGTCCCTCCAGGAAGGTGTCGAAGGTCTTCTCGTCAGCCAGACCGCCGTGCACTTCCTCTGTACCTACCTCATAGCTGATAGGAGCGATGCCGTTAGCCTTGCGGAAATCCTCGGCGTGCTTGATCAGCTCTACGGTGCGCTTAACCACTACGTGAATATCAATGATCTCGCCCTTCGGCAGGAAGATATCCACTGTCGGATCAACGTGTATCAGGTCATAGCCTGCCAGGATAGCTGCCTCGTAGCTCTTCTTCACACCGTTCATCGCGCGCTCGGTGTCCCAACGCTCGATCGACTGCTTGTCCTTCAGCCACGGTCCGCCGTGGTCGATAGCCACTACGTAAGGTCCGGTGTAGTGAACCGCTGCTGCTTCGCGGGCCAGGATCTTCGTGAACTCAGCCTGCGTCATTCCGGTGTAACCGCCGTCGCAATCCACCTGATTAAGAGTCGTCGCGAAGTAGATCGGCGAGTTGTTACGTTTCGCTGCGCGGAACGATGCTTTGATTACTGACAAGGAGTTCGGGCACGCTGCAAATAGTGTCATCGGTACTCCGGTTGCTTTTTTTCTTTCCTCCATCACGCGGAGGATGTTTTCAGTCTTTGCCATATTCTTTGATTTTTTTATTCCTTGTTATGTATCGACCAATCTTGGGCGATTTTGATTCTTTGTTATTGTATCGACCATTTATGGGCGATCATTCATATATCGTCACTCCCTCTACTACGCGGTGGATGTTCCCGCTCACACTTGGTGCGTCAGGGTTCAGCCCGTGTGCCTTCGATGCGTAGAAGCCCAATAGTTGCCCTACTACCACGAACGGCGCGATGCCGTAGAACTCGTTTGTCTCTTTGCCGTAAGGCATCTGCACGATCAGGTCGGACTTCACACTCGGCAACTCGGGTATCTTGCCTGCTATCACGATCACTTGTGCCACTGGCTTGTTGTTTGCATCCACCTGCTTGATCAGGTCGCGCTCGTAGCGCTGAACGCTCTCTTGGTCGGTCATTAGATAAACTACCAGCGATTTGTCGTTCACCACGGCTTTCGGTCCGTGACGGAAACCAAGGAACGAGTCGAACTTACATACCACAGCACCATCCGTCAGCTCTTGAAGCTTGAGGTGGCACTCCTCGGCGATGCCCTTCAGCGCACCCGAACCCAGGAACACACCGCGCTCGAACTTCCTGCTCGCGATCTCCTTCAGCGGATCCTCATAGTTCGCAATTACTGCCTCTGCGTTCTTCGCGGCTTTTTCTATCTTCTCTGCATCTTGCTCCAGCACGTCTATACGCCCTAACATCATACATGTCAGCAGCATCGTCGAGAACGAACTGGTCATGGCCAAGCTCTTGTCATCCGTCTCCTCCGGCAATTGCAGTAGCAGTATATTGCCTTTGCCTTGTGCTTGTTGCGCAAGCTTGCCGTCCTTGTTGCAGGTGATATACACGTGTGCCACGTTCTTGCACACTTTGTTCGCCAGGTTCACTGCTGCCACGCTCTCCGGACTGTTGCCCGAACGAGCAAAGCTGATCAGCAGCAGCGGACGCTCTGCGTCAAGCAGGTACTCCGCATGTGTCACCAGATCAGTCGTCGGCACGCTGCGAACATTACGCCACATGCCGCGCATGATCGGGCACAACGCATCGCCGATGAACGCCGAGGTGCCTGCACCGGTCAACACTACATCTGTGTCGTTGGTTAGGTACTTGTGCATAAATGCACTGATCTCCGCCTTTGCTGCCAACATCGCCTGTAGCTCTTTACGCCACATGGCAGGCTGCTGATGAATCTCGTTAAACGTGAAATTGTTCATATCGAATGTTTTTTAGAATTATTTTTCCGTTCAATCCGTCCGTCCAGATATTATTTCCGTCTGTTCCGTGAGTTCCGTACTCATAATATTGTCCTTTCGACATAATGGGGTCCCCGACACAAACCAAGCCGAAGGCCGTTTGGGGTGGGGAGAAGCCGAGGCAGTGGTGCGCCCTATGCCGCATGGCGGCATCAGTTAAGCACTATTTGCCGAAGGCGATGCAAAATTACAAAAATTTCCACACATTTCGAAACTATTTATTATGCTCTATAGCATGTTTTCGAAACCATGTCTCGTAACACTACGTATATCAGCCTCTTGCGTGTTTCATTTGCCCTTTCGTAACCTTTCGAAAATCCAGTCCGGTCCCCCAAGTATACTGCAACGGATTGTTTATGTTTCTTGTTTATGTTGTATCTGTATAGTATTATATACTATGTATATAATACCGCATTCTTGTCTCGGAAATTTAGTAGGTGATTAGTAGGTTATTAGTAGGTGATTAGTCTGTGGTAAGTGCGTTATTCATAGCCCCATCGCAGGGACAAATGCATATCGAAATACTTTTTCTACACGTTTTCGGCTATGTTTTTTCCCTTATCTGCTGCAGCAAGACAACCGTTTTTTCACTCCCTCTTCCGAAACGTTCCGAAATGTCAATACTACTTGTTTGAAATAATTGTAAGTGCCTGCTTGTGTGTTGTTTATCCCTATTCGCTTGTCCTCGCTATATTTTTCATGTTGTATAACATAGAACGCCCGCGTGCACATGTGAAATATTTTTTGTACCTTTGCATCGACATTTATGGGCTTCACCCATTCTGACACCTGAAAACACGCTAAACTTAAAATCAAAATATTATGAAACGTTTATTCCTCCTTATTCCTGTTCTGGTGTTCTCGCTGCTGGCGAATGCCAAGGAAATTGAAATTGGTTCGAGCACATCAAACATTATTCATTACACAATTGCTGCATCATCCACATCTGATGGTGATGTAATCGTTTTGACCGATGCTGGTCCTTATGTCAATTCAAAGGCAAATAGTGACGACTACACAAAAATCAGTAAGAACGTAACTATTAAAGCAGCAAGCGGCATTCATCCCGTAATTAAGTTTGAAGTCCCTATTCAGGCAAGAGATGGTAAGTCCGGCAAGTTTATCGGTATTAAATTCGATGGTAGCAGCCTTCAGTACGATCACTTTATCTATTTCAAAGATGGCAATGACAATGAGTTGGAATTCGAAGATTGCGAGTTCTATAACTCAAGCAAATTTATAGTCAATGTACCGTCTTCCACAAAAGCAAAATCTCTTGTTTTTAGAAACTGCAAATTCTATGACAATACAACTAATCGGGGAATCTTGAATCAAGGTAATATTGGCCATTTAGGTGTTTATGGTTGCGAGTTCTCCGGTTTTGTAAAAGATGTTATTGATGGCTATACTGGAACCTCTCATGTGGACTCTTGCATCGTCAAGAACAGTTATTTCCATAATCATTCAAGAGGTTCTATTTTCTTCGAAGCAAGTACAGTTGATGGCACACAGACCTGCGACAAATTGATTGTCAAAAATTCCACCTTTGCCAACATAAACGGCAGCGGGGATTACCATAGCGTTATTGACATTCGTCCGTATTCATCCACCAATACTATTAAAGTTGAAGTTGATCATTGTACATTCTATAACAATACTGTTATCAATAGTGATCATGCAAACATTCGCACAGCAAATATAAGTGATGTGACTGTTTCTAACTGTATTTTCGCATATCCTTCAGCATATGCGACTCGTGCGACCTATTGTACTGGTGGTGGCAATATCAACAACTGCTTGACATACAACTACACCGCAGACGGAACCAAAGGTCACGCTTATGGATGTACGGTTAACGCCGCATCCTCTGTAGGCAACCCGCTCTTCACCAATGCTGCCAGTGGCGACTTCACGTTCGCTAACAACTGGGTGACGATGAGCCTCTCTCCTGCATGCGGTGCTGCTACCGATGGTTCGGACCTCGGTGACCCGCGTTGGTACACTGATCCTGTAGTGGCTTCGACAGACTTTGCCTCGCCGGGATATTACTTTGATGGAGAGCACGCGTCATTGGGTGGAAAAGTTCGCTTAGATGCCAACAACTATATCGAGTATTATAATAATAAGCCATCCGGTACAGCAACTTGGAAAATTCATGCTACCAAAGCCTGCGCGCTGCAAGCCACGCTGAATATGTATAGTGCCGCTAACGACCATAATTTCTCGATTGAAGTAACGGATGCCGAAGGAGCAGCAGTGGGGAGTGTTGCAGAAGCAGGCCGAAACGCAAATGTAGGTGACTTAGAATTGTCCGGTAGAATTATTCTGCCATCAGCAGGTGATTACACTGTTCGATTGATAAATGATATGGATTGGTCAGAAGTAGTCATCAAAGGCATCACACTCATGAGTGTGGGCAAAGCCTTTACTGATATCCCGGGCACATTGGATCCGTATGACGCCAACACGTCATCCAGAGCTTATGCGGCAGCAGGTGGATTATACTTTGCAGAGAACCCGGGTAGCCATAACATCATCACCGAGTGGGGATCATGGAAAGTACGCGCTGCCGAAACAGGCACCTTCCTGTTTACAATGAACGTTACCAGCACCGATAGGCAGAGTTACAAGATTACAATCTTTGACGATGAGGACAATGTAATCGACGTGTACGAATCTGCCAATATGGAATTAGGCGATAAGACACTCACTCATTACGCCTATCTTGCTGCTGGTGACTACACGGTCAAAGTGCAGCCGACCTATCCTTGGTCACATGGTCACATGGTCAGCCTCGTTGTTTCTACACCGGCAGACCTTACCACTCTTGACCAGGCTGCAGAGAACAATAGTGTCATTTCTGCCAACAACGGTTTGGAGAAGAAGCTCCAACTCACACGCACCATCACAGGTGGCATGTATAATACTATCTGCCTGCCGTTCAGCGTAGTACCTGAAAAGGCAAAAGAAGTCTTCGGCTCGGATGTCCAACTGATGGTGATGTCAAGTGCAACGATTGACGGAGAATACCTCTACTTGGTATTCAGCGATGCAACGTCATCCGGCATTTCCGCTGGTACGCCGTACCTCATTAAGACGTCCAGAAATATTGTTAATCCGGTATTCGCTCCGGCAACAATTTCTGCCGTGGTGGCTGGTGCAACCGGTGGTACAGCTGCTGACTACATCGGAACACTTATCAAGGCGGAAATCCCTGCCAATGAGAATAATCTCTTCCTGGGTGCAGACAACAAGCTGCAGTTCTCAACCGAGGCGGTTACTATCAAGGGCTTCCGCGGTTACTTCAATATTACGGCTGCAGGTGCACCCAGACGCGCTCGACTCGTTACCGAAGAAGAGCAGGTCGTTACAGAGCTTGAACTTGTTAACGGTCAGCTGCCGGAGACCTTTGGCAACCAAGCGCAGAAGTTCATCAACAATGGTCAACTGATCATCGTCAAGGATGGAGCTCACTATAACGCCTTGGGCGTAAGAGTTAAATAATTGTATTGCTAACCACTAAATGTTAAACTCTTAAAGATCAGACGTTATGAAAAAGCTCTATAATCAACCGCAGACCACAGTTCAACAGATGAACATCGTTCATAGTATTTGTATTGGTTCCGTCAAAGGCGGTACGTTGCAATACGGCGGACAGATAGCCAATCCGGCTGAGTTCGACCCGATGTAATCTGTTGTCCTGTCATCAATATAGGTGGTGCGCCAGTCTGGCTTGCCACCTATAATTGTACCTATCAATATTTGTGCGTTATGAATAGATATTTTCTTTCTTTCCTTTCTTTGCTTTTTGCGGCAGCACTCAATGCCGCCACCATCAATGTCACCCCGGGTTCGGGAACACTCAAGGCGGCCATCACCGATGCCTCTGCCGGTGACGTCCTTGTTCTCACGGACGGCGAATACACCGAATCGGGGTATCTGCAGCCTGCTGTCGCGCTGACCATCAAGGCCGCTGACGGAGCAAAACCTGTCATCCGTCTGGCAAAGTATATTGAGATAAAGGCCGGCTTCACACTGCAAGGTTTGACGATCTGCTCTACAGCGCATATCATTCAAACGCTGAAAGGCGATGCTCTCTATGACGTGACGATCGACGACTGCATCTTCCGCCAGGGAGGAGCAGCGGCCAGCTCCGCCCGTGCTTTCACAGCTAAAGAGGCACCTGACAAGTTACGCAATCTCACTATCCGCAACAGCACCTTCGACGGCGGCACCAACGGCACAGGAACATTTATCTACCTTCATCCCGGTGAAGGTATCGAAGTGGCAACACCTGTTCAAGGCTCCATCCTCATCGACCACTGCACATTCTACAACAGCACCAATACGCGTGGCGTCTATCTGGCTAACATCGACGGCTGCAGCGTCACCAACTGCATCTTCATGAATCCCGAAGAACGAAGCGGTGCGGTCAGTTATGCACTATACGGCTCAAACTCCACTATAGCCAACAGCCTCAGTTTCAACGCGCCGGTTAAGTTGAGCGCCGCTACAGCTATCGCCTGCATCAACCGCAATCCTTACTTCGTAGCTCCTGCTGAAGGCAACTTCCAACTCTATAAGAATAGCCTGGCTGTCAATGCCGGCACCGACGGCACTACACTCGGTGACCCGCGTTGGGGCGTTTCTGACGAACTGTACGACAATAGCCATGACCCGTACATCCCCTACAAGAAGCCGTACTCCATGGCACCGACCACCAACTCCGTTAAGATCCTCTGGCAGATGAACGAAGAGACCGAACCTACCGACGCACTCGTCTACTACGGCACGGATCCCGACAACCTCAGCCGGTCCCTAACCACCGATGACGGCTGGAACGTGGAAGGTGAAGGCTATGTGCACGTAGTTACGCTCACCGGCTTGCAACCCGACACTCGCTACTACTTCACCGTCGGAGCAAGCACCATCAGACGCTTCGAGCAAGTATGTAGCACCAAGACTGCACCCGAACCCGGCACAGCATGCCGCATATTTACCATCAGCGACATCCATGGCAATGCGCGCAACAATTGGTCGAACATGCAGGACTTCATCTGCTCTCTCAACTGCGACGTGGCATTCATGAACGGCGACTTCGTCAGCAGCAAAGGCAATGACCGCAACTGGAACAACTACTTCTTCACACCCGGTGCACAGTTCTTGAGCCAGGTGCCTCTTATGTCCTCTTCCGGCAACCATGAGACTGGCGATCCCCGCGGTTACCGCTGGTCATCGTTCTACGACTACTTCCATCAGTTTGCCCATGACGGCCAGCCTGAAGATCCTGTCACTGATCCGCGTGGCGAAGCGTACTTCCACTTCACTTACGGCAACGCCGATGTGATCATGCTTAACCTCAATGGCGATGAGAGCTCACCCCTCTTCCTGCCGGGCAGCCGTCAGTACCATTGGGCAGATTCTGTATTAGGTACGTGCACGCGCCCGTGGATCATCATCTGCCACCACGTAGGCATCCACACCACCGGCTACCACGGTCAGTGGGCTGACGAGCCGCGACAGATGGGCGCACTCTTCGAGAAATATGCTGCAGCGCCGTATAACAAACGAATCATCTCCCTCTCTGGCGACGACCACTCCTTCGAGCACCTCTACAAAGATGGTGTCCACTATCTCCGCCCGGGGTGCGGACGAGATGCCAACTACGATCAGCAGAAGCAATTGAATGACTATAAGTACTCAATGTTCTACCGCCGCGTTTCATGCTTCTCTACGCTTGACATCAGCGACGATGCATCCACAATCGCGCTCACTGCCTACGACTCCGTCGGCAACATCTTCTACACCTACAACTTCCTCCACGATGGCGAAGTAATATCTCCTGCCGTCAACTTTACATCTCCTACCGTCGAAACCAGTGCCGAGGATTCTATCCAACTGCGTTGGTTCACGTTTGACCCTGCTGGTGATGCCAAAGTCTCATTCTACTATTCACAGACACCCGATGCCATAAGCACCGATGGACTGACATCCATCATCACCAACCTGTCCGGCACGACAGAGAAATATATGTGGCACACGCGCGACATCTTCCCCAAGGGCAAGTATTATGTCTATGCTGCTGTTACCTCCGGCGGACAGACCTTCATGGGCAGCCGTACTGCCGTCATCAACCTTGTCGAGGATACTACGCCACCCCCTGCACCTGCAAATCTCGGCGGATATATCAGCAATAGTCAGTACCATCTCACTTGGCGCAACCCGACACACCTGGTGCATCTCGACAACCTGCTCACTGACTTCAGCGACGGCCTGTCGTCTATCGAAGCTGTAAATGAGGAGGGCGGCGCAGCCATGACTGTTAGCCTTGCCGATGGCGCACTCCGATGCGACTACGCCATAACCTCCGCTTGGGCTACCGCCGCTGCTGACTATGTGTTTGATGCCCCGACTGACATGCATCAAACACCGGTGCTCACGTTTCGACTCAAGGGTAACGGAACAAATACCAGTCTGCGCCTCGTCTGCAAGAACAGTTCGGCTACCGGCCATGAAGACTGGTGGTACACCGAGCAGTTCGATCTCTCCGGCACCGATTGGCAGGACAAATCGCTCGACCTCGGGCGCTTGCAGCCCTTTGATTGGTACGCTAACTCCGATGAGCGCAATCTGATGGATGGCGTCATCCGGCTCTCTTTCGGTGTATCCACCGGCGAGCCTGCATCAGGCACGTTCTGCCTCGATGACATGCATCTCTCCGGAGATATCTACCCCGCACCCGATTATTCACATACCGTCATCGTCCGCAAGGATAACGCTTTTCCACTGTCACCTACCGATGGAGCTGAAATCTATCGCGGCAAGGATGAAACCTGCTCTGACCCTACAGCAACGGTCGGACAGATATATTATTACACTGCCTTTGCTTTCGACGATCGCGGCAACTGCTCAACCGCCGATGATGGTGCTCAGTGGATATCCGAAAATGTGCAGGATAAAACAAGTCTGGCTGTAACAGAGCAAACGCCTGCCCTTATTCATAAGTTCTTCCACAACGGGCATTTGTATATCCGCCACGCATCTGCCACGTATTCCTTACTCGGGCAAAGGGTGACAACACATTGATATGTTTGTGACCAACAAATAACAAAGGACTGCACTTGGCAGTCCTTTGTTATAGTGATAGTGTATTTCGTGTTACTTGCCGGAATTGATCATCCACTTGCCGTCAACGAGGATGAATCCTTGGGATTCTTCCTTCTCACTGCCATCGCCGAAGTGAAGCGTGTATTTTACTTTGGCTTTCTGGCCGTCCTCAGCCATCTCAACTTCCCCGATCTCGAACGAAGCGAGGCCACCTTCTTTCTCCAGTTCCGGTGCGATTTTCTCTTTCAGCATGCTAACCATACCTTCTTTATCCTCGGCTGATTGCGGCTCGCTAAAGTACAACTGGTCTACTACAGCAGCCCAATTACCTTTCTGAACATTCTGCAGGTACTGCTTGCAGGCAGCCTCAGGGGTGGATGACGATGAGCAGGCTGCGAACAGGAATGCAACAAATGCTACGGATAACAAACGGATAATGTTCTTTTTCATAATGCTTTAGTTTTTAAGGGTTTGATAAATAGGGTTGTCTTACTTTCTTCGATGTTTATAGGGAAGATGCACTCGCCTTCCCGGCAAAAGAGTGTCGGTGCGCTATGCCTGGCTCCGTCACTGATATCAATGCCTGTGCTCAGGTAACTTAGCCAGAGCAACTCGGTGCAGTACAGCTCGGTTGTATCGGCAAGCAGATAATTGTTGTCAAACAGCACCTTTTCCTGCACTTTGCGTAGTGCATAAACTGTGGCGAGGCGTGCTATGCTGTCGCTGCAATCAATGCGCAGCCATCCGCCTAATCGTGCCCGCTCCGGACTGAAGAACACCTCTACCGGTTCGGCTTTGATATACTCGGGGTTATCTTCACCGGGTACAGCGTGGATGACTTGCCAATGGTCGCTCACACTGTCGAAATGCAGGATACCGGTGTGGGAGTAGGCTGACCTACTGTTTGTTACCACCGCCCTGCTCTCCATGCCCCAACCGCAGCGTAGTGCTACATCCCCTTCGCGCCATTCACTGCTGTCGCTAAGGTCAAATACTACTTGCTGCTTCTTGGAGCAGGCCATGCATGCAATACCCATCATAACAAAAAGAGCCGCATGATGGCAGCTCTTTTTGATGGATTTAGTAGTTCGTGCGTTGTGTAGCAGCATAACTAATCTTCAGCGCGTAGGCTTTTCTTAGTTCCTGCTTGATATCCGCAATCACACCCATTCGGGTTTCCTTGTCAGCCTTGATGCTAACGGTCATCAAGCCTTGCTCCGACTCGTTCATGGCCGAACGCTCGTTGATGATGTAGTCAGCAATCTCCGACTTGTCAGCAAATGCATCGTCCAACTGGATACGTGTCTCCGAGCCGAATTGCTTCTGGAACTCCTTGGTAGGTGTACCTACGTAGATGTATCGTACAAGTGATTTCTTCTCCAGCTTGGTGAGCTCAGTAGCCTGCGGGTTCTGGATCTGCACCTTGTAGGTGACCTCCTTCATCGAGGTTACGGACATGAAGAAGAACAGCAGCATGAAGATGATGTCAGGCAGTGACGAAGTGTTCAGAGCCGGCATCTCGCGTTTGTCGTTTCTACGAATCTTTGCCATACTTAGTTCCCTCCATAGTTTTTAGGCTCAGCCTCGGAGATCTTCTGCGGATACACTTTCTGTATCTGCTTCTGTTGATCCTCGTCAAGCTCGTTGAAAGCCTTGTGGAAATACTTGTGTGCGCATTCGTCGCGCAGCTCGTTGTAAGCCGCTACGAGTTCATTCTGCACGTTCAGATATGCCTGGTACTGGGTATCTACGTCGTTCTGAACGGAGATAACGTGGTTCTTGGCATATTTGATAACGCCGATAGGCTCGCCAAAGTCCTCTTCATAGAGTTTTGGCAGGTTGGCATCATCATCAACATTGGCAATGAACTCTTTGGCTTTTTGCCGGAGCTGGCTGACGTTCATCTCCTGCCCTTGAACCATCAGTTGGTTGACGGAGTTAATCTTCACCACCAACAGGTTGCGCTTGTTGATATCCGTATCCTCAATCTTCTGATCGGGAGGGATAGGCGCAGGCAGACGACGGGTCAGACCTTGGTTAACATCCATTGATGTGGTCACCAGGAAGAAGATGAGCAGCAGGAATGAGATGTCAGCCATAGAACTGGCGTTAATCTGTGGGACTTTCTTAGCCATAGTTGTTCATTGATTTTATTTGCGTGAACGTGAAATACATGCACCTACAATCACCGTAATGATAGTAGCGGCGAACAGGATATAAACCAGGTACATAACGGCGTCAGCCATCTGGGCCCAGAATCCTACGTTGTCCGTTCCTTCGTAACCGATGATGTGCAATTCTTCGGGGCTACCCAGCAGCCAGCAGATGATGCAGAGCACAACGGCACCTACAACAACGCAGAGCGAACGGATAGCCCTCTTGGGGTTGTACTTGAAGTCACCGGCCAACTTAACTACCAGCACGCACAGCGTGATCAAGATAGCCAAGCCCAGCAGGATATAAATCCAGCCGAGGAACAGATCGGTGAACTTGGGAATGCCGAGGAAGTCGCCTGCAACCTCCAGCGTGCCGCTGTCGCCGCCGAGGAAGAACGCAGCAATCACTGCGATACCCAAAGCCAGCAGCGTCCACAGCGAAATCTTTGGAATCATTTTATAGTTCTTCATAACTTACTCTTTTTTAGGTTAAACATTAGTGAGCAGTTATGCCGATTACTTCTGTTTCTTGTCGTAAGCAACTACGATATCCAGGAGGCTGATCGAGCTGTCTTCCATCTCGTTAACCAGACCCTCGATAAGGCTGAGGATGTAATTGTAGAACAACTGGAGAATAACGGCAATGATCAAACCGAGCAACGTGGTCAACAGAGCGACCTTGATACCACCGGCAACAACGGTAGCCGAGATATCACCTACTTGCTGGATCTTATCGAATGCCTCGATCATACCGATGATCGTACCCAAGAATCCGAGAGACGGAGCAATAGCGATGAACAGGGTAATCCATGACAGGTTCTTCTCCAGCAGACCGAGCTGAACGCCACCATAGCTCGCAACAGTCTTCTCAACAACGTCAATACCTTCGTTGTAACGGCTCAAGCCCTGGTAGAAGATACTTGCTACCGGACCGCGGGTCTCGCGGCAAACCTCCAGAGCTGCGTCAATACCCTTGGTGTTCAGAGCTTCCTCAATCTTAGCGAGCAGCACCTTCGTGTTGGTCTTGCTAAGGGACAGATACATAATACGCTCAATGCACAGAGCCAAACCGAATACGAGTGTAATGAGCGTCAAAGCCATAAAGCCGGCACCACCCTCGATGAACTTGGTCTTCAGAGTCTTGTGAAGAGCTACCAGACCACCGGCCTCTTCCTCTGCAGCAGGAGCTGCTACCTCCTCAACAGGAGCTGATTGATCTACTTGCTCTACAGCAGCCTCTGCAGCGGGAGCTGCTTCAGGCTCTTGAGCGACAGCAACGCTGCTGAATGCCAGCATTGCGACTACCGTAAAGGTTGCAAAAAGTTTTTTCATGAGATAGTTATTTTGTTAAATAATTTTGTTTTGCGCAGAGATGGGGATTGCTTCGTAATCCCTACAGTCTGCCGCGGGCATCCTGTGCAATTCAAATCTTGGTTTGTTCCCTAAGCGAGCTTGGATGAACAAACTCTGCTTTGTCTTGCGGAGAGACGGGGATTCGAACCCCGGAAACCCTTTTGGAGTTTACACGCTTTCCAGGCGTGCCTCTTCAACCACTCGAGCATCTCTCCTTCGCGTTTAGCGGCTCCCGTTTGGAGGGCTTGGCGCAAAATCGGTTACAAAGATATAAAAAATATTTGATATTTCAAAACGTTTTTGAAAAAAAAATCGCTATAGGTGCATTTTTTTTGTAAATTGTGCCTAATTATGCCAAATTGTGTGCAATTATACGTCTGTTTTTGTCAAAATGTTGGCAGCCTGAACAAATTCCTGCTGTTGGCTGATGTGACCTCAATCACTTCCTCAGGTGTGCAGTTGTATATCTCTGCCAGGCGCATAACAACGAATTGCATCAGCAGTGGTTCGTTCCTCTCGCCTCGATGCGGCGTAGGTGCCAGATATGGACCGTCTGTTTCCAGTAATATACGCTCCGGTGGCACATGTGCCAGGTTTTCCGCCAAACGGCTGTTCTTGAACGTCAGCACACCGCCTATGCCCAGGTACATCCCCATCTTCAGCCACTCTTGCGCCACCTCTGCACTACCGCTAAAGCAGTGGATTACACCGCGCAATGGACGATTGATGATTGACGGATTGACGATTGCTTCGCGGACGATGCTCAGACAATCGGCTGTGGCATCGCGCGAATGGATAATCACGGGTAGGTCAAGCTCTTGCGCCCAGCGTAGTTGGGTGCGGAAGGCTTCGTGTTGCGCCTCGTCGTAGTCGCGAGTATAGTGGTAATCCAGACCGATCTCGCCGATGGCTACTATGCGTTCGCCTATATCCGGATCATCGCCGGTGTGCCCGAGCATGGCTTCATGCAGGATGCGCAACTGCTCCTGCCAGTCATCAGCTACATCCTGCGGATGCAAACCCAGTACGGGGTAGCAGAATCCACGCCAACGGCGGCAGATAGCAAAGATGCCGTCAATCGATCGGGCGTTCACACCCGGGATGACGATGGCTTCTATGCCACCATCCTTCTGGCGCTGAAGCATCTCGTCGCGATCCTGCTCGTAGGCCTCTTCGTCAATATGACAATGTGAATCTATCATCTTTCAACCACTCTAAACTCTAAATAATATACTGCTGTCGCCGTAACTGAGGAAGCGGAAACCGTGACTCAGTGCGTAGTCATAAATCGTTTTCCAGTTGCCGCCAACAAATGCTGAGACGAGCAGCAATAGCGTGGATTTGGGTTGATGGAAATTGGTGATGAGTATATCCACGATGCGGAACATGTAACCCGGTCGGATCATGATCTGCGTTTCAGCATGCAATGTGTCCTGTCCGGTGGCATCGAGGTAGCCAAGCACGGCTTGTAGTGAATCGTGTGCACTCAGCGTGTACTCACGCTGATAGGGCTCGTGTTGACCGACATGAATCATCTCGGTATCCCGGTATCCCCGTACCCCGGTATCCTGCAGCTGGCATCCGATGAAATAGAGCGACTCGAGTGTGCGCATCGATGTTGTTCCTACTGCAACTATATGCCCCAGGTTTGCCTGGATGTCGGCTATCGCTTGGCGGGGTACGGCAATAATCTCCGTATGCATGGGGTGCTGGTTGGCATCCTCGACCTTGACGGGCAGGAACGTGCCGGCGCCTACGTGAAGCGTCAGTTCGGTGGTGCGGATGCCGCGTCGGCGCAGGTCATTGAGCACTTGGTCGGTAAAGTGCAGACCGGCTGTCGGGGCAGCTACTGATCCTTTGATACGCGAATAGACGGTTTGGTAGGTGGTTTTGTCGCTCTCTTCGGATTGGCGGTTAAGGTAGGGTGGGATAGGCAGTTCGCCTACGGCCTCCAGTATCTCGGAGAAGGCAATGGCCGGATCATCCCATGTGAAGTGCACGGCGTAGGTGTTGCCCTGTTGCGCACCTTTCTTCGCGCGCAGGTGTACTGTGCGCGCGCCTGTATTTATAGGTAGTTCGATGTACTCCGTGTTGAACTTCTTTGCGTTGCCTATCATGCATTTCCACACGCAGCCGTCGGTGGAACTGAGCGAGAGTTGGTAGTCGTAGGGTTCGATAGGTGCGAGGCAGAACACTTCGATGCGTGCGCCCGTCTGATTCGATCCAAGCGGCGTGCCATTAGCGGTGGGAACAGACTTATGAAACACCAGCCGCGCCTGGATGACGCGGGTGTTGTTGTACACAAGTAGCGAACCTGCGGGAATGTACTCTCCTATGCGGAAGAACTTATCTTCGCTCACTCGGCCTTCGCGGTACACGAGCAGCTTGCTGTGGTCTCTTTCCGCGAGCGGGTACTTGGCGATCCTCTCGTCGGGGAGAGGATAGTCGTACTCGGCTATCAGTATGGGGTTTTCTGTCATAATCTTTTTTATTTTGGGGTCCCCGACGCAACCGTGAGGTTGTGGTGGGGAGAGCGGAGGCCGGCTGAGCTTTAAGACCGCTGTGCGGGCTTCCGTGCGATGCCTTGCCGAACGCGGCTTTCCATTCCTTGTGCTCACCATGGAAGAGTTCGTACTTGTTGAACAGACAATCTATTTCGCCGTTCAGCAGGTGGAGCTTCTGCGAGGGCTTGAGCCCGATGCATTTGAGTGCATCCTCGTTGCCGGAGATGATCCACGCCGTGGCTCCTGTGAATTGGAACTTCAGCGCCTTGCCTATATTGGCATACAAGTCGAGGATATTCTTGTCCTGCCCTAACCGTTCGCCATACGGCGGATTGAGCATCACCAGTGCACCGTCTGCCTTCTGCTCCTTGATTTCTTCCATACGTATCTGCTTCACATCCACGTACTTCTGCACACCGGCGGAGCGCACGTTCTTCAGTGCTGCTTGCACGGCATAGAAGCCGGCATCCGAACCGTAGATATGATGGGTGAACTCGCGTTCATCGCTGTCGTCCTGACTGATGGTTTCGAACAAATCTTTGTTGAAGTCCTTCCACTTCTCGAATGCAAAGTGTTTGCGGAAGATGCCGGGGGGGATGTTCAGTGCGATGAGTGCTGCTTCGATAAGTATAGTACCCGAGCCGCACATAGGGTCATACAGATCTGACTGTCCTTTCCATCCGGCGAGCAGCAGCAGTCCGGCCGCAAGCGCCTCGTTGATGGGGGCCTCGGTGTTTGCTACGCGCCAACCGCGTTTGTGCAGGCTATCGCCGCTGCTGTCGAGCGAGATGGTCACCCGCTGTTCGGCTATATGTACGTTGATATACAGATCAGGATCAGTGACGCGAACACTCGGCCGCTTGCCGTATTGCTCGTTAAAGCGGTCAGCAATAGCGTCCTTGACCTTGTAGGTCACGTAGCGCGAGTGCTTGAAGGTCTCTGAATAGACGGTGGCATCAATGCTGAACGTGGTGGTGAGATCCATGTATTTGTTCCAGTCAATCTGCTTAACCTGTTCATATACAGCATCAGCGTCACCAGCGCGGAACGAAGTTATCGGTACCAGCACGCGCGAGGCGGTGCGCAGCCATAGGTTGGCGCGGTACAGTACGCCCTGATCACCCGTGAAACTTACGGCGCGGCGGCCAATCTCTATGTCGTTGCCGCCGATGGCGGCTATCTCGCCGGCCAGCACCTCTTCCAGACCCTTGAAGGTCTTGGCAATCATTGTGAATGTCTCACCCATCTGCGTTCTTATTGCTCTTGTCCGAACAAGTCGTAAGTCTTGTCGCCTTTGATGATCAGTATCTGTCCGTTGCGGATAACTTTGCGCACTGCGTTCTGCCCGCCTGCTACGGACTCAACAGCCGATGGCGGTACATTGCGCAGGAAGTTCCTCATGTAGTACGGAGCGCAAACGTTCTCGGCAGGATTGTCGGCCGTTGGGGCTGTTGTACGGTTGATAGCGTGACCGCTGCTTGTCTGGCTCATATCCCAGAATCCGCGGCTAAGCCAGGATTTCATGACAGTAGCACCACCTGCGTTCCAGTCGCTGTCGTCGCCGTTGCCGGCTTCTTCCGGGAACCAGTAGTTGATGCCATCCACATTATCCAGTGGTTTCAATGCATCCACCAGATCTTTGACGAACTGGTACTGACCTTTCTTGCTGCACTCCCATACATCCTGCGTGTTGTAGTTCACACCTTCGTTAGGCCAATTGGTGAAGTTATACGCGCACTCCGCAATCTGCACTTTCTTGTCAGGGAAATCCGTGGCGAGTTGCTTGATGGCCTTCACCAGATTGTTCTTGTCGGATTTAGTCTTGACTTGCTCGTCGGTCAGGTAGCCGTGCCAGAAGGGGTAGTAACTCAGTCCGATGACGTCGAAGTCGATGTTGGCATCTACAAGTTTCTGGTAGTAGAACTTGTTGTAGCCGCTGTTCGTCGGGCGGTCGGTGTGGATGATGATTATGGCATTGGGCAGTTCTTCGCGCACGGCATCGCATCCGGCTTTGAGCAGCCCGAGGTAGCCCTCCCAATTACTATCTTGCTTGTTGTATGGTGCAACCTTAATGCCGCATAGTCCATACATGATCTCGTTGCCTACTTGTACCAGGTCGGGGGCAGCACCGGCGGCTTTCAATGTTTGCAGTACCTCACGGGTGTAGTCGGCTACATGTTGCGCCATCTGGGCGTCGCTCGAGCCTTTCCATGCTGCCGGAGCCTGGATATGTGTGGCATCTACCCATGTGTCGGAATAGTGGAAGTCAAGCATGAAGTATGCTCCGGCATCCTTTATGCGTTTGCCCAAGGCGGTTACGTAGGCTAAGTCCTGGCATACAGCCAGATCTGAACCGTCAGGATTGACGAAGATGCGTACACGGAACGTGTTCCAACCGCAATCCTGTACGAACCAAGTGATCAGGTCGTTGATCTTTTTGCCGTTTGCATCCTTGTAACCGGAGTTGTGCTCCTCATACTTCGGCAGGAGCGAGATGTCACCGCCTACGTAACGCGGATTAGGGGTCTGAGCATGCAGAAGAGCGATGCCTGCACATGCGAACAATGCGAGTAATAAGTGCTTTTTCATTCTGTGGATTGTTTGGGTTAGTATCACGTATTTCAAAAAAGAGTTTACAAAGATACACATTTTTTCGCAAATATGCAAAAAAAGTGGCAAATAAATTTGCTTTTATTGAAAAAAACTTGTATCTTTGCAGCCGCATTTGCAGAAAACCCCGCAAATAGGGGCCCCCGAAAGAACGTGCAACGTTGTTTCGGGGAGAGCGGAGGCACCGAGGACTTTAATGACGGCAGAGCTGTCAGTCAGTGTCCGAGGTCGCTGACGCGACAGGAAAGATGGCGGAGTGGTCGATCGCGGCGGTCTTGAAAACCGTTGACCTGCGAGGGTCCGGGGGTTCGAATCCCTCTCTTTCCGCAGAAAACAAGAAAATCTGTCTGTCCAAGTTTACTTGAGCAAGCAGATTTTTTGTTTTATGCACAGGATGCCGTCGGCAGACTGTAGGGATTACGCAGGAATCCCTCTCTTTTCCTCTCTTTCCGCCCTCTTTTATCCTACTCCCAGTTCAGAGAGAAGAGCCTCGAGTTGGTTGGGATCTTGGATGAGCACATCGCGGCCTTTGGGTCCCTTGTTCGGCCCGACGATGCCGGCGGCCTCCAGTTGGTCGCTGAGTTTGCCTGCACGGTTGTAGCCGATCTCAAATGCGCGTTGCAGACGTGAGGTGGAACCTTCCTGTTTGTTGACAACGTAACGTGCCACATCGGCGAACATCGGGTCAAGACGTTTCATATCCACACTTCCTGGAGCCAGTGCGTCGCCTTCGGCACCTTCAGGTATATACTCCGGCAACTGGTAAGGTTCGAAGTAGTGCTGCTGCGGCTGAATATGTTCAACGATAGCATCTACCTCGGGTGTATCGACGAATGCGCACTGGATACGCGTTATGTCGCCGTTACCTGCATACAGCATATCGCCGCGGCCGATGAGTTGCTCGGCGCCTTTGGCGTCAAGTACGGTACGCGAGTCAATGACAGATTGTGTGCGCAGTGCGATACGAGTAGGGATATTCGCCTTAATCACTCCAGTTACGATATTTACTGACGGACGCTGTGTGGCCAGAATCATGTGCATGCCTACGGCACGCGCTTTCTGCGTGATACGTGCTATAGGAGTCTCCACTTGCTTGCCGGCCTGCATGATAAAGTCGCCGTACTCATCGATGATGATCACGATATATGGCAAGTATTGGTGGTGCAGTGCGCCATCGATGACTTTGTCCGGATTGAGTCGGCGGCTAATGAACTTTTCGTTGTAATCCTCCAAGTTGCGCACTCCGGCATCCATCAGCAGCTTATAGCGGTTCTCCATCTCAATGACGAGCGAATTGAGCGTGTTGATTACCTTGTCGCAGTCGGTGATGACTACTTGGTTCTCATCCACGTCAGGCATTGCGGCGAGATAGTGCCTCATGAGCGGTTTGTAGGGCGCGAACTCGACCATCTTCGGGTCAACCAGTACCATCTTCAGTTCGGCAGGATGTTTCTTGTAGAGTAGGGAGGTAATGATAGCATTGATAGCTACTGATTTACCTTGACCGGTTGCACCGGCTACCAGCAAGTGCGGCGTCTTGGCCAGATCGAACATGAAGATGTCGTTGGTGATCGTTCGTCCGATGGCTATCGGCAAACGCATCTTCTTCTCTTCCTGGAAGTTCTTCGATGCAATGACGGAGTGCATACTTACCGTCTGCGGCTTTTCGTTCGGTACCTCGATACCTACCGTACCCTTGCCCGGCATAGGAGCTATGATACGGATTCCCTTGGCAGCCAGCGAGAGCATAATATCGCTCTCCAGTGATTGGATGCGGGCTATCTTTACGCCGGCTTTGGGTTTGACCTCATACAAGGTGACGGTCGGTCCCACAGTGGCTTTAATGCTATCAATCTCCACGCCGAAGTTGCGCAGCGCGGTTACAATCCTGTCCGCATTGTTCTGCTGCTCCTCCTGATTGATGACCGGTGAGGTCTCGTTGGGATAGACTTTCAGTAGGTCAAGCGGTGGGAACTGGTAGAACTCTAACTCCTTGCGCGGATCATATGGCCCGAGTTTCTGCAATCGTGCTTCGGGAGAATCTTCTGCCAGTTCCACTTCGTTGATGTCGGCTATTTCCAGATCGGGGTTGTCGGGCGTGTCGGATGGTTCGGGATTTTCTGGGGTATCCGGAATATCGATGTCATCCATGTTGTCAGACTTCTCCGAATCATCTACCTCGCTTATCTCGTCTGGCTCATTGCCCACGATCTCAAGGGTCAGTCCGCTACCAGCATCCGGCTGATCATCGTTGGCTGATGGCTCATCGTCATCCTTGCCGGCTATCGTCAGTTCGATAGAGTTGCCGGAAGAATCCTCCGGATTTTCCGGAATGTCTTGATTATCCATATTTTCCGGATTATCCACGGTGTTCTTCTTGAACAGCCCTTGTGCCCATCGTGCTATCCGCTTGAGGAAGGGGATGGTGTTCCTGTCCACGCTGATGAAGAATACCAGTGCGATGGCGATCAGTATGAACAATAGCCCGATAACCTTTACATAGGATAATGCCCACAATGTGACTACCTGTCCGAACGCTCCGCCTAAGCGGAAGAACAGCGGTTCGCCTATCATGTGGTCGATGTAACCTAATACGACTGCTCCGAACAGTAGCCAGAATACAACGCAACATGTGAGTTTAAGCATCTTGAAGTGCCCCACATGCAGTAGTCGCAGCGAGCAGAGAGTGAGTAGCACAAGTAGCATGGCACCGGCCAGACCAAAACCTCGGTGAATGATCATGAACACCAGGGCTGCACCAGGCAGACCCATCCAGTTCTGTATTTCCAGACGGTTGGCAGCGCGCTCGGCGCGCGACATCTCCAGAATAGAGTAGTCGGCTGCACCGGTGAAGAAGAAGCTGACGAAAGCGATGGTCAGGTACATGGTGAACAACGCCAGCAAGATGCCGCAGATCACGCGGAACTGCTCCGATTGTACACCGGTCTTCACCTGGTCCCAGTACTCGCCTATGCTTTTGGAGTCAGTGATGGATTCTATGAACTTGTCGCCCGATTCACCGCGGGCTTTTGAAGGTCGTTTAGCCATAATAGAGCAAATACCTAAAATTATCCGTCTGCAAAGATACGAAAAATATTTGAATTATGCAAATAAATCCCGAAAAAATTTTACCAATGTTGCCGTGGCTACATCGTTCATGCTCCGGCCTGTCTTGATGTGTCGTGCGGAAAGACCTTGTCGATGAGCGCCACGAACTCCTTGTAGGCGAATGTGTCACTGAGTTCTGCGAGTGCTGTTGCCAATCCGCGGTAGTGCCATTCGTGTGCCGCTTTGTCCGTGACGTGGAAAATCTGCCACAATTCATCACCGCGGGTCATGTAGTCGCGGTAGATGGCGCGCATGTTACTGAGTTTGTCGCCCATGGCAACAATCTTTGCGTCATGCGTGGCGGATGCCAACCGGTCAATTGCTGCCTGCTTGCGTGCATGCCAGGTGTCTGCCTCGTTGCCCTCCCCGGTGAAGAGCACACCACCTATCTGGTCGCTCTCGGAGTGCACCAGTTCTGCTATCCTGTCGCCGAACTCACGGCGTAGATCCTCAACGGTGACATCTGTATCCTCCACGGTGTCGTGGAGTGCCGCAGCTGCCAGCAGTTCCTGGTCGGGGGTGATGGTGGACACGATCTCCACCGCCTCCATCGGATGGACGATATATGGGAAACCTTTTCCCCGCCGTTCGGTGTTATGGTGCGCCTGTACGGCAAATATAATTGCTTTATCCAGCAGTGTGCTGTCAATATACTTATTGGCCATAGTGAATCTTCGGATTGTTTAGTACACAGTGCCTTCGAGCATAGCTCGGAAAGCGGGCATCGGGAAGTGAGTGTCGCGTTCGATGAGGATCGTTTTCAGGCCGGCATATATACGCACTTGCCGCTCCACCTCTGCCAGGTCAGCGCCCGGACCGAACCCGGGTACAGGGCAGTCGGGCGTGAGGAAATATTCGGGCGCAAATCCGTCCCAGAAGCGGCGAGCCGTAGCATTGGACATGTGGTTAACCTCCTGTGTCCACTCCTCATTGTTCAGGCAGCAGCACAAATAGACCATACCTATGTCGAACATCGGGTAGCCGTAGCAGAAGTCACCAAGATCAATGAAATAGAGCTGGCGCTTGCCGTCGTGTTCGGTGAAGATTCCGTTGCCGAACTGCAGGTCGCCGTGAATGGCTGTGTCGGCTTCGGGAGCGGCGGCTATATAGTCGTGCAGCTTGCGTTTCTGCTCGGGCGTAAAGTCGGGGTTGGCTTCAAGCATGTTGTACAGGCGATCCTTGACCGACTCGAACTGTGTGGTATCCACATGAATGGAGTGCAAGCGTTTGCACATCTGCGCAAACTCGCGTCCGTACTCCTCAGCGCGTTCGGGATTATCGCCACATGCGCGTGAGAAGGATTTCTTGCCCTCAATACGCTTGAAGCGGATACCTACCTGCTTGCCGTCGGTAACCAGGTCACCGGGTTCGGGAGTAGGGATTCCCATCTTGTAGACCTTTTGGGCCAACTCCAGTTCGGTAGCTGCCGCCTCGAAGTTGCGGAAATAGAGCTTGAGCATGATACTCGGGTCGTTCTTGTGGTTAAAACTGGCACCGTTAGCGCCTTCGCCGGTGCGGATGTAATCGTTGAGGTCAATGAGTAAGGGCTGCATATGTTTCAATTTAAATTTATAAATTAGCAATTTACTATTAGATTATTTGCTGAAGGTTAGAACAGGTAACCCATCTTGACATAGAAGTTGGCCCACTTCTGGTTATCCTGCTTGTTGATAGGCATTCCCCAGTCGGCTGAGAGCACGAAGTTCTCGTTCATGCCGATCTTCAGTCCCAAGCCGGCAGTCATGTGGGGCGTATAGATATCATTTACCGAGCCTTTGAAGTACTTGCTATAGTCGTCGCCATTGGCAGCCACGCTCTGCTGCAGGGTGGTGAATTCTCCGCCGGTGTGGAGCTTAACCAGCTCATCCAGGTCGTAGGGCTGCGTGATCATGCCCAGGTCGAAGAACGGGTTCAGACCGATGAAGAAATGCTGGCGTCCGATGTCAAAGTTAACGATGCGGAAGCGGAACTCCACATTGGCATAGAGGAAGCCGTTGGCAAGGATGCGGTTGGCCATCATACCGCGCACCGAGTTACCACCGCCCAGTCCCTCATAATACACACGCTGGATGAACAGCGTGTTCATGTAGTTGTTCATGTAGAACGGGCTACGTCCGGCTATGTTGTTCTGAATGCCCACGCGGTAGGCAAAAGTAATACGGTTGATGCCGTTTTTGTCCTTGAAGCACGGCACATAGTGGCGGAACGTAGCATTGAACTGCAGGTGGTTGTAGCCGGCAGTAGCCTGCTGGCCGTAGGCAGCGTTGAACGCAGCCGAGTAGGTGAAGAACGCGTCGGCATAGATGCCGCTGTTCGGTCCCTGACGTTTGTCACGCGTGTCGTAGGTTATACCGCCGCGCAGGTAGGGGTGCCAGCCACCGCGCATCTCGTCCTGGCCAATCAGTCCCCAGGTCTTGTACTTATCGTACAGGCCTTGCACTGAAGGATCGAGGGCTTTCTGCTCGTAGCGCTCTTTTGACGAGTCGAATTTGTTCTTGCCATTGAGCATGTTGATGTCGCAGTCGTCAATGATATATCCCAATACACCCAAACCGGCGTTCCATTTCAGGTCTTTGTATATCGTGCCCTCTATATCTCCTGCTACGCGGATCAGATCGCGCTTATACTTATAGAACACGCGTGAGCGATACTCCTCCGGATGCGCCATCTTCGACGTCTTCTTGTTCCAGTTATGCCAATCATAATTATACTGCGACTGATAGCCGTTGAAGCCGTAGAAGTCGCACATGGCGTCCGGCAGGTAGGTGGCATCCAGCGTCAGACGGTAACCCGGGATAAGGTACTTGGAGTCGTAGTTGAAGCGGAAGATGCCGTGGTGCTTCGTTGTATAGGCCGCCTCCAGGTACAGCGAGTGGATATACTCGGGGTACTGGCTGCCGTCGCCGTAGTAATACACGTTCGTCAGCACGCCGCCCTGAAAACCGTAGTCGGCATCATACGCCACCGAAGGCAGGATGCCGAAGTTCCAGCCCGTCTTGATCTTGTTGCCGAGGCTATCCACCTCCACTTTCTTCTCACGCTTGGCGGAGGCTGTGCCGGCAAGCACAAGCATGGCTGTCAATATGCAAAATATACGTTTCATTTTATAATTTAATCATTTACGATTTGTTCATTTATTTGTTCATTGAGCCATTTAATCATTTACTGCATCCCAATGGATAGATTGTCAAATGACGCAATAAATGGTAAATGACAAAATGGTAAATTATATGGCGCTCAGCAGGTACATAATTACCACTCCTAAATACGTGCCTATTGCGTAGCCCACCAGGCCGATGGCTATACCGGATATCAGCACTTTCTTGTTACCCATGGCGCCTACGATAGGCGGCACGAACGGAGGCGAGCAGAGCAGGGCTATCTGGCTCACGCAGAACAGAT
Organism: uncultured Bacteroidales bacterium; assembly: GCA_946403215.1. Taxonomy (GTDB): domain Bacteria; phylum Bacteroidota; class Bacteroidia; order Bacteroidales; family Paludibacteraceae; genus Colicola. Next base: position 27,286 of record CAMIZG010000013.1, read on the forward strand.
CACCGCTCACGTGTGCTATGCGGCACAACAGCAAGTGCAGACCCGCTGACAGCACCATCACCCACAGCACGAACAGACCGATCATCATCGAACCGCCGTTCACACTGTGTATATCGAACAGCGATGCAACTACTACCGAGAAGATCAGGATGAAGAACATGCCCAATTCAAACGTCTTCGGCAGTTCGCGCACCTTCTTGATGAACGAGGCAATGATGGATAAAGTGGTGATAGTCAGAATAATCACCAGCTCGTTCAAGGTGCCGGTCAGTAATAGCGCCAGGCCTGCACCGATAGCCAGGATTACAACGCTCAGACCCAGACCCAGGAACATTCCGCCCACGTTCTTCTTGGCGAACATCCCGCGGTAGTCCTCAACATCCTTCGTCTCCACAGCGCTGTCGCGGTTGCCGCGCCACGTAACGTCCTCATACGGCAGCAACTTGCGGAACACCTTGAAGCCGCCACCAATCATGAAGAAGATATACGGCGTGGTCAGCACCATCTCAAACGCCAGCACGATGGCCATCACCGTCTTGTCAACACCCAGCGAGGCACCCAGCGCGTTGAAGTTCATTGTGCCGCCGGTATAGATACCCGTCATCATGGCGCACACCTTCTCGAACTCAGGGATCCCCCTCCCGCGGAAGATGAAGTAGCCGGAGACGATAGCCGTCAACACTGCTCCCAAGCCGCATACTAATGACCAAGTGGTCTTTGGCAGCGCTTTCGTCCAAAGCTTGAAATCGCAGTTGAACAGCATAAGCGGGATAGCCAGAGGCACGGCTATCGACATCAGGGTCGATTGCAACTTGCTGAACGCTACTTGGGCATCCGTGCCAGCATCAAAATGTACAAAACCCGTTAGGGCAAAGATAATACCAATGGCATACGCCATAACCACAGTACCGGTTTTCTGTGCCCAGCTCCAACGCTTGAAGCACTCGATAATCAGCACCGGTACCAGCACGTACAGTGCAATAATCAGATATACTCTCATCATTTTATTATTTGGAATATTGAATATGTAATTGCCTCAGTTGATACATCCACTCCTCAAACCCTACCCACGGCAGCCAAGCCAGGAACAGGCTAAGCGGTATAAGCAGGAAGTGCAGCACGTACTGTATCGAGTTGTGGAACGCAGGGTCCGCCACCTTCTTCCGCACGTACAGCATCGTTCCCCACAGCGGGATGGTCAGCAGCGCGCACACCGCAAACAGCGGTGCGGTCAGCACCAGTCCCGTCCACCGCAGCCAGCACGGCACACGGCGCTTGCGCATCCTGTTGTACGGCGCAGGAGGATTGGCGCTCAGCGCTGCCCAGTTCTGCTCGTAGTGCTCGTCATCCGGTACCCAGAGGAACGTGCGTTGCATCCGCTCCGTCAGCTCCGGGATAAGGGCGTTGATGAGCTGAGGCTCGTCCATCTCCGGATGCTCGCGCACGAACGCCGTCACGTTCAGCGGTTCGCCGATGTTGATCATCAGGTCATCCCACAGGTGGTAGTAGTCGCCGTACTCCAGTCCGACTGGCACGATATACACGGGCTTCTGCTGCCCGAAATCCGCGTTCGCGCGCAGCGCAATGCGGAAGATGCCTTTCTTCAGCGGCAGCAGCGAGTGCTTGGGGCGGTGCGTGCCCTCTGGCAGGATGCAGAACTTGACGCCGTTGCGCAGCGTCTCCACTGCCATACGCTCCGTGCCGTCGTTATGCAGCACGGCGGACGCGCCGTCACGCATGCGACGGATAGGCATGATCTTCAGCCACGTGAGCAGCTTGCGGACTATTGATTTGTGGAATATGTCGGCACGCGCAACAAACACCTTGCGCTCCCTACCCAGACTGAGTACAGCCAGGGCATCACACAATGCGTTGCAATGATTTGGGGCGAAGATGACTGCCCCGTCGGTGGGTATTCTGTCTAAGCCTACTTGTTCAAATCGCCTGTAAGAGTGGCGGAAGAGCCAATCCTGCATCGGGCGGAGGAACTCGTAGAGCTTGTCTGTTTCGTATATTTTGGCCATTAAAAATGTTTTCCGTTTTATCGAACGAACGGGTTGTACCGTTGTTCGTGAGCAATGGTTGTGGTCTCGCCATGACCGGGATAGACCACCGTGTCAGCGGGTAACTTCATCAGTTCGCGCAGCGACGCGATGAGCGTTTCATAGTCGCCACCCGGCAGGTCAGTGCGGCCTACTGAACCGAGGAACAGTGTGTCACCGGAGAACAGCACGCCCTCATCCGGCAGGTAGTAACACACACAATCCTCCTTATGTCCGGGGGTGGGGATTAATTGACAATTGACCATTGACAATTGACATCTGATAGGCTGGCTGCCGGCAGCTGACTGCTGATCGCTGACCGCTGAATGCCTGAAAACTTTGGCATCGGGGTAGGTCTGCTTGAGCCAATCCAGACCGCACACATGATCGGGGTGGGCATGCGTGATCAGAATAGCCTCCACGCGTAGCCCTTGCTGACGAATATAGTCGGCTACAGTCTGCTCCTCACCGGGCGTGTACATGCCCGCATCCACAATAAGGCAGCCGTCCTTTCCATCCTTGTGCACCACGTAGGTGTTCTGTTGGTAAGGATTGCAAACAAATGTCTTACAATGCAACATAGATTACATATTTTCCTTTGTACCACTCTTGCTTGAAGTATACCGTCAGCGGCGTTACTTCCGCAATGCGCTTGAATGGTGCGATCTCGGCATCTACACCTCCACCTTTGAGCACGATCAGTCCGTTGGGTAGCGCGTTATGCTGATCTTTGTGACTCACGTTCTTCCTGACGAGTTTGACCAGGTCGGGCAGGGGCATAACAGCGCGGCTGACCACGAAGTCAAACTGCCGCTTCTCATCCTCGGCGCGCTCTTGCACGCATTCCACATTCGTCAGCCCAAGCGCCTCGGCAACGGCTGAGGCTACCTTGATCTTCTTGCCTATACTGTCCACAAGCACGAACCGGCAGTCGGGGTAGAGTATAGCCAGCGGTATTCCGGGAAACCCGCCGCCTGTACCGATATCCATGATCGTTGTGCCGGGCGTGAACTTCAGGAACTTGGCTATAGCCAGTGAGTGGAGCACGTGGTGCTCGTAAAGGTTGTCGATATCCTTGCGGGAGATGACGTTGATCTTTGAGTTCCAATCACGGTAAAGCGCTTCAAGCGCAGCGAATTGCTGCACCTGAGCGCTTGTTAGGCTGAAGTAGTCTTCAATCAGCATCAGTCGGCCATGTTGGTGAATACGTTCTGCACATCCTCGTCCTCCTCGATGCGGTCGATGAGTTTCTGTACGGACTCACGCTGCTCGTCGGTCAGGGTCTTTGTGTCGTTCGGGATGCGGACGAACTCGCAGGACTGGATATCAAAGCCGTTGTCCTCGAGGTACTTCTGCAGTGCGTTGGCCTGGTCGAAGGCGGCATACAGCACTATCGTGTTCTCCTCCTCATCCACACCGAGTTCTTCTACGCCGAAGTCGATGAGTTCGAGCTCCAGTTCGTCCAGATCAATGCCATCCTTCATTGTAACAGTGAAGCAGGCTTTCCTGTCGAACAGGAACTGCAGCGAGCCTTGTGTGCCCAGCGTGCCGCCGTGCTTGGTGAAGTACGAGCGGATATTTGCTACGGTACGCATGTTATTGTCCGTTGCTGTCTCCACGAAGATAGCGATGCCGTGAGGGCCGTAGCCTTCGTAGTTAATCTCTTTGTAGCCTTCATAGGATTTGTCGGTCGCTTTCTTGATGGCGCGATCGATATTATCCTTCGGCATATTTTCTTTCTTACATTGTTGGATCAGAGTGCGCAGACGCGGGTTGCTGTCCGGATCCGGTCCGCCCTCGCGGGCTGCAATAGTGATTTCTTTGCCTAATTTGGTAAATGTACGGGCCATGTGACCCCAACGTTTGAGTTTTGTCGCTTTGCGGTATTCAAATGCTCTTCCCATATTTTTATGTTGTTTTAGTTGTATTTTGGCTTTTGGCCATTAGCCATTGGCTTATAGCATCGTTAACTAATGGCCAACGGCTAATGGCTAATGTCTTTATTTACTGTGCAGGTGCCGGAGCAGGCTCTGTTGCCGGTTGCTCCTCACCCGGGTTGCGGTCGTTGACAATCTCGTATTTAACCTCCTCGAAGGTGATCTTGAACTCTACGCGGCGGTTCTTGGCACGTCCGGCCTTCGTCGAGTTGTCAGCGATAGGTACGGTGCTTCCGTAGCCGTGGGCAGTCATGCGCGTGCCGTCAACGCCGGCCTTTACCAGGTACTCGCGAACGGCTTGAGCACGTTTCTCCGACAGGGTGAGGTTGACGTCGGCCTTACCTACATTATCGGTGTGACCTTGTACCTCAATGATGTAGTCGGGGTTCTCCTTGAATACGGTGGCTATCTCGTCCAAGATGCCATACGACTTCTTGACAATCACAGCCTTGCCTGTCTCGAACTGGATACCGGTCATGGCTTTCTTGAGCAAGGAGGTTACAGCGCGCTTAACTTGCGGGCAACCCTTGTTCTCCTTCACACCGGCAACATACGGGCATTCATCCAGGTAGTCGGGTACTCCGTCGAGGTCGCTATCCTTGTCGCAACCGCAGCTATCCACGTGCTGACGTGCAGCATATACGGTGCGCGGGCACTTGTCCAGATAGTCAGGTACACCATCCTCATCCAGATCAAGCGGACAACCTTGTTCGTTGATGAAGTTATATGCTTCTTCAGGTGTGTTCGGGCACTTGTCGAGGTAGTCAGGTACTCCATCGCCGTCGCTATCCTTGTCGCAACCGTTCTCATCAACGTAGGCAGCTGCTTCGGGCAAGGTGTTCGGGCAGTCGTCGCGGTAGTCGGGCACACCATCATGGTCGGTGTCGCGCGTACAGCCGTTCTCGTCAACTGATGTGCGAGCCTCCTCAGGCGTATCCGGACACAGATCCATGTAGTCGGGTACACCGTCAAGATCGGTATCCTTGTTGCAACCGGCTGCATCAACCAAGCCGTATGCCTCATGCGGCGTATCCTGACACTCGTCCAGGTAGTCGGGCACACCGTCACCATCCGTGTCGGCAGGGCAACCCAGGGCATCCACGCGGATGTTACGCGGCGTCTTCGGACACATGTCGAGGTTATCCAGCACGCCGTCCTTGTCGGCGTCACGTTTCTTGTTCGTACCCCAAACAATGCTAAAGCCGAAGGCAACATTCACGCCCGGAGTCTTGTAGGGCAGGTAGTACTGCTTCTTCGAACTGTTGGTCAGCGAACTCATGTCAGCGTAGTAGGTCGGGATGTAATCCGCAGCCAGGGTCATCATGATACCGTCGTACGGAGCAAAGCCCAGTGCTGCACCAATGTTGCCGCCATGACCGTTGATGAACGAGTAGCTGACTGCCAGGTTGAACCAGTTAACCGGACGGAAGAAGCCACCCAGGGTCAACTCCTCATATACCTTGTTGTTGTACAGTTTGGTCTGCGACAGGACGCCTACGCCTACGCGGTTCTCCCAGAACAGTCCGTCGATACCTATATTTAATCGTGCGCGCGTCAAGCGTGCGTAGCCTCCGGGCTTGGCCGAGGCTTCCAACTGGTTGAGGTAGCCCTGCATGTGATCGCTGATCTGCTGGCTTATCTCATCGCCATTGATCTTGCCGTTCTCATCGGCTTTGAGTTCAATCGTACCAATTCCGTCGAACGGCATATCGCCTTTCACACTGCCCTTGATGGCGTTCGTCCAGTAGATGAAGCCCAGGTCATTGATTGCCGCGGAGATCTGCACGTACTTGATGGGCTTGTAGGTGAAGCCGAAGTCGATAGCGGCACCGTAGCCGGCGGGTTTGATCATCTGCATGATGTTGCCGCCCTCCATCGGTGCGGTGAACTTCTTCATGCGGGCGTCCATGTTCTCAATCAGTCCTTCGCCTTGGGCAGGCAGCAGGGCTGCGGGATCAAGTGCACCCGGTGCGGACAGGCTCAGGTCACCTTCCACATTCAAGCGTGCATCCTCGCCCGGCTTGCCGGGGGTGAGGGTGAACTTGTTGATGTTCATGCGCGCATTGGCCAGACCGATCAGGAACTTCAGCCTGCCGCCCAGCACCCACTGGTCATTCAGTGCACGCGTGTAACCGCCCATGATCTCGGTGTAGGCTTGTGCCGTCACGCCCAGACCAGACAGCGACAGCTGCTTGTCCATGTTCAGACCGATTCCTTCAGGGGTGATGAATGATGTAGCGATCTCCTTGGATATATTGACACCAGCATCCGCGCGCAGATAGATACCTGCGTGGAAGTAGCCGTCCTGCTTGGTGCGTGCACCGAAGGCCAGGATGGTGGTGGTCAGATCCAGTCCGATCAGGTTGTTCCGGCGCAGGCGCTTGAGGAACTTTTCTGTCTCACCGGTATTCAAGGCGGTGATCGTTTGTCCGCTCTTGTTGGTGTACACCAGGTCGCTCATCGCTAAATTGGTGTTACCTGCCCACAGGCTGGTGTAACCCAGTGGCGTGAAACTGATGTATCCGCTGCTCACCGGCGTCAGTGCAGGGTTGAACAATGTGCGCTGCGGCGAGTTCTCCAGGAAGTACAGCGTGTTCACTTCCTGTGCCGAGATAGCCATGCTGCTCGCGAGGAGGGCAATAGCTATTGCTGTAGAACGAAAGATGTGTTTCATTGTCTTGTCCTCCTATTACTTGTTGTTAGATTGATTATTCAGTTCCAGGTTCAGCGCAGCCTGTACGTTACCTGCTATGCCAACCTTGATGCTCAGCTTGCTCTTAGCCGGGAAGGCGGCCTGTTTGGTCTTCGTCTCAGCCTCCTCGCCCAGATGAACGCGGATGCGGATAGAACGGGTCTTGGCTATCTCGTCAAAGTCCTCGGTATGAACCGGTACGGTTACCGTGGTAGCCTGAGGCGTGATGTCGGTGATGCTGGTCATCCTGGCGCCGGCTATCTTTATGTTCTTCAGCGGCTTGAGATTCAGTGGCTGGTTGTCCTCGTCGAGGAATTCGGCATCCAGTTGCAGGTCAACGGGTATCTCGTTGTTGATGACCAGATACAGAGTCAACTCCGCACTGTCGATCTTGGTAACGATACCACCGGTCATTGCTGCCAGCGAATCCAGTGAGGCACGCTCCAGATGAACATCCTTGATAGTGTCAACATAAGCGGCATCCAGACCCGGATTGAACTCAAACGGCATCTTGAACAGGAAGTCCATCACAAAGTTTCTGTTCTGAGTCATGCGGAACTGCTTCATGTCCTTCAGCGTAGCCATCGGGTCATCGATGAGCAGGTCGTACTTGTACGCCAGGCCGGTCACCTCTTTGAGGAAGAACCGGTCGATGGTGCCACCCTTGATGGTCTTGTCAAGCAATATGGAACTCTGCACGCTGGCATCCAGCGGAGCGTTGATGGCCAGAATGTTCTGCAGAGGCTCCAGACGATCCGTCGAACCGCCGTCCCACTGTGCTGGAGTTATCTCGTCGTTGGGGTGGAGCGCCTGGATATAGTAGAAGTACACGCGCAGCGGCATCGAAAGGCTATAGGTGAATGTCATTTCGATCTCCGGATCTTTCGACGGTAGGATGAACGGCTCGTTGCCGGGGAGCTTGATGGGCACATCCACTGTGCTCTCATCGCTCGTCTCTTTGGGGTCGGGCTTGAAGTAGCCGTACAGGGCTTTGTATGTCAGCAGCTCGACCTCAAACGAGAAATGGAAAGCCGAACCGGCGCTCACTGCTACATCTTCGCCGGTCTTGAGCGTGATGATGAACGTGATGCCGGCGGTGTTGATCACATTATCGTTGCCGGGGTCTGCGTTTTCGTTCTTCATCATCACCAGCGTGAAGTTATCAACCATGATAGGCACATCGGTGTCCAGATGGAAGTCAGGTAGTTCGATGTCCGTTCCCTTTGCGCGACGGAACTGAGGCCCTAACTTCAGGGTCACCTTCTTGATGTCCGTCTCGCTGATGCCCAGGCTCTTGACGCTTATTCGGGTGGTGAAGCGGGCTGTGTCGATCACCATGCTATCCAAACGCTCGTCCGATAGGTCGTCGTTCACGCCGTCGAACGTAATGCTCAGGGGCACAGGTATATTCTGCTCGTAGCCCTTGGCAAGGGTCGATATGCCCATGGGTGACAATAATACATCTTCCTCCACCTTTCCGATATAGTCGGTCAGAACGATCTCGTGGAAGTCGCGCACGTGCTTTTCTGAAACGTGCAACTCGAGCAAGCCTTTGTCGTTGATGATGATGTCGGCCGTTTTGCCGAACAAACCGATCATGTTCCCGAACGAGGTCGTTACTTCGCCAACAGGCAGGCTGAGTTTGGCTTTAGCCGTACTGTCAACGGTCACCTCCTTCAGGTTAACATCTGAATGGCAACCCGCTAACCCTACTCCCATCATTGCAATGAGAAGCAGACAGTGTACTGATTGTTGTTTCATAAATTTATTGTTGTTTTTGTATTAGTTTCCGTTACTTACCTGGTCGCCTGGTCGCCTAGTCAGCTAGTTGACTAGTTTTTCTCTTCCTCCATCCTATCACTCCCGCAGCGGCTGCGGCGAACAACAGCAGCACCCACGGCTCGCCAACGGGCGAACTCTCGTCGTCGGTGTCACCGGGATCCTCGTTAGGCTCCTTGCCGCGGCGTATATTACCAATATGCCCCGAACCGCCATCCGAACTGTCCTCAAAGGGCAGTGGGATATATCCTGTCGGAAGCATCGTTGATGTGGAACGCATAGGAATGTATGTGGCATGTGCGGCCTCTACGTTGGTCACCTGGGAGCTCAGACTGCTGTGCGTGGCTTGCATCGACGAGGTCGACATCCAGGGTAACGTCTGTGAGGCAAACAGCGGCAGGCAGGCCAGTAACAGACCTGCTGCCAGTGTGATGATTCGATTATATGTGTTTTTCATAATAGTACTCATTTTTGTTGGTATGACAATATTATTTTCCTATTATTTTATCAGATGTCCTTGTGCATCATATACCACTCCGTCCCTTAGCAGGTACAGAATACCGTTCTGCAGGAACTTGTGCGGCTTGCCGTCCTTGAGCGAGCCTTCGCCGGTGGTGTATTCCACATCCGTTACAATCTCTTCATCCACATTGATCTCGAGCAAGAACCGCTCGTCGTAGGTGCCTTTCTCCAGATCAATGGTCACATCGCTGATGGCCAGGTTCGTCCTCTCGCCCGTCTCCTGATCAATCAGGTAAACCGAACCGCTGAACTCGCTTGGCATACTTAGTGAGTAGGTGCCTGTCTTGCGCACATCCAATCCTACCGGAACAATGTGGTTGCCTACCGACAGCACGTTAGCGGCCACATCGTAGTTGCCAGCGTAGGTGTAGATGTTGACGGCAAGGTTGTTGCTCTCCATATATACATCCTCACTCAGGGCAAATGTGTCGCAAGCCTGTTCGCGCAACTCGACGTAGGTGCGGTTAATCATCTCGTCGTTGCTGTCAAGTGCCTGCAAATCAATCGTGTATTTCTTCTCAAGCGGCATTCTGCGTGCTGCAACAGAGGAAGGTGTTGTGCCACCGGTGAAGGTCACATTGCCGGTGTATTGCACCATATAACTGTGCATTGCTTTGAATTCGTAGCCTTCGGCACTGGTGATGCTGAACTTGTTGTTGGCAGGGTTCCAGCCATAGAAGTAGCGGAAGTTGATGGCATCATTCTCCGGCGATACGAATATAGCTCCGGGTGTGCCGGATGTGGCTGTGCCTGTATGGGTGTTGAAGATAGGTACGCCCATCATGTTCCAGTGCGAATCGGTGATAGTGTGGCTGAGAGTCTTGTCGCCGCTGTTGGTATACGTCCTGTCAATCGTGCACGTTTGTGCAGGTACTGTGATTGTTTTGCTGGTCTCGGTGATGCCTCCGACATCGCCTGCTGACGGGAAGTACAGATAGACGCTGCTGCCTGCTGACTTGTTCTGCCAGATGGCACCTGTCTCGTTGCCGTTGAAGTAATCGTTGTCCAGGATGACGCAGTAGCCCACATTGGCTTTCATCACACCGTCATGAGGCATGTCTTCCCAGAACGTGGTTGTTCCGTCTCCGCGGAAGAAGCCCTTGGCGGCGCGCTCATCGCCCGCGTAGCGCTGGATGACGTATGCATCGCCGTAAGCGCTGTTCAGACCGAATACGTCGGATACATTTACGTCAAACGGGAAGGAGATGAAGTACTTGAGCAGCGGACGGCTGGAGGATGTCCAGTTGGCTACGTGTCCGAACAGATCATTGTAGTCCAGACGGATAGCGCCGGTTACTCGTTTGGCGGATAGCGAACCGCTTAAGCCGAAGCTGATGGCCGTAGCTTCTTCTTGTGCGTGACGAATCAGCAGCAGGTCAACGTCCGATAGCGCTTCCGTTATATTGCCACTTGGCGTCCATGCGGTCATCAGACGGTTGGTCTTGAAGTCGAAGATGGCTGTAATTCCATAGAGACTTGAACCTGAACCGCCGACAATCGTTTCGAAGGACTCCGCACTGCCTACCAGGTAGCGGTCAGCAGAGTTGTAGTTGGCTATCAGACTGACTTTAGCGCCGGGGACGGCTTTCAGAGATACTTGATATACCCAGTTGCCCTGATCGGCAAACAGCAACTCATTGGCGGCAAGCGACTGCCCCGGATTGGCGGAAATAGTCGTGCCGGTGGCGTCATCGTTGCGGACTTTGTTGTCAGCACCGTGCATCACAAGGTAACGGGTGTTGCCGTCACCTTGGGCGGACTTGAGGTACGCACGGCGCAGGGCGTTCGTCTGTTCGTTCCAAGAGAAGCGCACGTTAGCCGGAGCCGGCAGACGCGTATTTCCTACACCGCCGATAGTGGCGTCACCTACAAGTACTTCGCTCACGCACGGACTGTAATCCGTGGCAATCTGGTACGTGATGTCGATGGATGTGCTTTCAATGTACCGGCAGTAGTAATGGCTGAACGGATCAGACAGTGTCTGCGTCAGCGAGTAATCCGAACGTGTCATGACGTTGTCCGTGTGGTTCAGGTAGTAATCCCAACCACCGTCAGCTGATTCGGTACGGATATAGTAATTACCCGTGTATTTCTCGCTGTACGCTCCGGTAGCGTAACCGGTAGCGGGCTGCGTGATGATGAAGTTATGAACACCGCTCTCGCTTACGGATGTCAGATCTATCGTGTTCCTGTCTGTCCACGTCGGTACGCCAACACCGCTGATACCTGTACATTGTTGTATCTTCAGCGAACGAGACGTTACGTCAGATGCTTTATGCACAAATACTGAAATGGTCTTCTCTGTGCTTGCAGCTCCCTTGATAATTTCCGAAGCGTGCGTGTGGCTGCTGCCGTCGTTCCAGGTGTATAGCACGCGGTAGTCGTTGGTGGATATCGGGTACTCTACCGACATCTTGAGCGTACCATCCGTACCGGTTGTCAGTTTGAAGACGTACTCACCGGCTACAGTGGTGGTGATCTGCGCATGATGGTCGTTCAGTTCGCTATACTTCGTATTGGCCGTCGTAAAGGGCAGATTGGTGCAAGCCGAGCTGGTTATAGTGGCCGCATCGTACGTAAAGATGTGGTTGAAGGTGTTGTGCGTGAACTCTTTGTACAATAGGAAATCATAGGTGGTATTCGCGTCCAGCACTTTCGTCACGGCAAATGTGGTGGCGCCTTGCTCGGCAGCCCTCAAGCTGGTAGAGTTAGCCCAACCGTCCCACGTACCGGTTATGCTGTAGCCGCTCTTTTCGTCGTTGTAACGCATCCAGTAACCTACACTCTGGCGGTAGTTCTCACCATGACCGCCACCGGCGGCATCGTATGTCCACGATGAACTGTAGTATGTACAGTTGTCGTCATTCTTTTTCCAGTTATCCGTTTTGGCCGACTCCGGCACAAACATTGTAGCGTAGGAGTCAAAGTCATGACGGTAAACCGCATCGCTGGAGTAGAACCAGTCCCATGTGCCTGATTCGCCAACCGTGCCGCACTCTGTGCTGTTGAAGGCCACGTACCATTTCCAGTCGGACAGAACGGCCTCGGGCAGATCGTCGTACCAGACGTCTGTTCCGGCTATCTGCGTCATGTGGTGGTAGATCTTTCCTAAGTTACCTGTACCATAGGTGTCACTCCAGTCGCGAGGATCGTAAGTTACATATACATCGCTCCAACCCAGATTGTTGTAGAAATATACGCGGTCGCGCTGTGTGTAACGGGCATACAGGGTGTGATCGCTGGCGGTGGTGACGAGTGTCTCGTCATCAATCTTGTTACCGCCTGTCGGAGCATCGTACCAGCCGTTGAACACACTGCCGGACGGAGGTGTCACTTCGGGCAGTGAACCGCTCAAGCCTGTACCATCGCTATACGGACTGCCGAACGTTACCGTTGAACTGCTCACAGCGCAGGTACCTGCACCTTTGTTGAACGAAACGGTGTACGTCAGTCCTGTCCACTTGGCGTATAGCGTAACGGTCGCACCATTGGTCGCTGTCAGGTTGCTTACGCCGGTCTGGCTGTTGCTGTAGTTCGTGCCCGATGTGCCGTCAGCGTTGGTGTTCCAGCCGTTGAACGTGTAACCTGCACGGCTGAATCCGTTGGCGGTCAGCGTGTAACTTACGCCATAGGTGGCTGCAATCGATGCCGTGGTACCGGTTGCCTCACCTACATAGTTCGCATCGTTGGCATTGAATGCAATGGTATAAGTGTTCGCTGCCCATTTTGCATAAAGCGTTTGGTTGGATGTTGAACTCCATTGGCTGCTTGCATTCGTGTAGGTCGTACTTGCCTGCAGGTTACCCGATAGATCTGATATCTTGTTCGTTGTTCCGCCCTCCTCGTAGTAGCCGTCTACGGTATGATAACCCGTTTTCGTCGGTGCGGTGATACTTGTCAGCTTATTGCTGTCATAGGTCGCTGTGGCTGTACCATTACTTGTGCCGCCGTTCTTATCCAGCGTAATGGTGTACGTCGCCGGCGTCCATTGGGCATACAGTGTGGTAGGGGTAGAAGTCTTTATCCATTGGCGGCTTGAGTTCAGATAGGCTGAAATATTACTGCTGTATGATGCAAAAGTGCCATCTGCCTCCACAACTTTGTAACCGCCGCTTGAAGCCGTCCAATAGCCGGTACAAACATAGCCGGTCTTTGTGACAGCTGTAAATGACTTGGTAGAGGAGCTGTTGTATGTTGCCGTGACCGAACCATTGGCACTACCCGTATTCTTGTCCAGAGTTATGACGTAGTCGTTCGGTGTGTATTGTGCATAAACGGTCTTTGCGCCATTGATGGTCAGCTCGTTGTCACCATTCACTCCGGCACTTGTGTTACCATCCGCTGTTGTGTACCAGCCTTTGAAGGTGTAACCTGAGGAGGCAGGAGTCTGCGTAAATGTAACTGTTGCACCACTGGCTACATAGTCACCGCTCGCAATTGCGCCCGACGGGTTAGTCGCCGTTGCAGTCACTGCCGCACCACCTGTTCCGTAGCCGAACGTAACCGTATATGCCGTTGGGTAGGTAACAGTCAGCACGCCGGTCGATGTGTTATACGAGAATGTATAACTGCCGGCAACATCGGTAGTGATGTATAGGTTGTCCTCCACTGACGGCGAAATGCCGCTCAACGTGTTTGCTGCACGGGTTACATTCGTTTCGGCTTTTCCGTACCACTCGCTGTTATATACGATCTTGAATTGATAGCCCGTTTTGGCTGCCAGACTCTCGGTCTTGCTGATAACAGCACCGTCCACCGACATCTCATGATACGCGTACTCCTCACTTTCACCACCGCCATTGATCATCAGCTGCGGCTCGGTGTACGGGCAGGTCATTGCCCCCATTCGCTTATGTCCCTCAGTATTGTTCTCGGTTGGCGCATACCAGTAGCATGTTTCTGTAAGCGGGTTAGTAAAGTCGTCCGTCTTCACTGCATCAGCTTGCGACGTTGTGCCGCCCTCGCTGATGATGAACTTGTTGTATTCGTTCGACAATTCGTAACTGTACCACTTATATACCGTACCGGTAATAACAGCCGATCCCATTGATACACCCGGATATGCGGCATTTTGAGTAGTAGTGCCGTTGCAGTCGGCATCAGTTGAAGTGAAAGCATAAATATACGGAGCACCTCTGCCTACGGCTGTCCGCACTTGGATGGTCGTCGTTCCTGCAGCGCGAGTGGTTATAGCTTTTGAATTCTCACTAATGCTTGTGCTGGAACTATTAGTGGCATATGCCTTCACTGTGTATGTTGTTCCTGGTGTTAGACCGGTTACATAACCCCAGAAATATCCATTGTCACTATTTTTGCAAGTCATGGGGTATTTCGTTCCGCCAATATCAAAACCAACAGCAACCATGTCTGTTGCGTTGTCCCCATCGCCGCCACCACTGGTAATGTGTCCGGTGAGGAAAATCTGATTGGTGTTCACCATATAACTTTGTCCATCTCCTTCGTCAAGATATACGGTAAGCGGCCAAGTAACAGTTATTTTCGGCGTTGATGAATAATCCAATTTGAAAACATATGTTCCCAAGACATATGCTGACAGGCGAATCTGATTGCCCATTCCACCTTCAGTAGTCATTGTCTGCTCTCCTGAATTACTAAAGTAATTCCAAACACTACCTCCAGCGTTAAGTCCATAATATGTAGAACCATTTACAACTTTGAAATAATAATTCGCGTCATTTACTCCCTCTTCCCATGCTGTTGTAATAGGTACTTCCAGATAAGCAACACTACCTGTTGATTCGCCGGATTTCTTGGTGAATGCAAGATCTTGATTCCACCAAGGATCACTACCTCCAAAAGCGCTTCCACCCTTCAATACATAGGGCGTGCTCAAATCTTCTTCGTAATTCGCTTGCGCTGTTGCTGCAGCACCATTTCCGTTCGTGCGAATTGTTATTGATAAATCTGTGTCTTTATCCCCGCTTATTACAACAATGTTGTTCGACAGCGTCCATCCTGCAAACGTGTAGCCTGTTCCTGCTGCGGTAGCAGTAATCGTTCGCGTAGAAGCATAGCCTACCGTAGTAGCCGAACCGGATACAGTCGGCGCAGCATAACTCGGGTTGCCTGCATCGTAGTGATTTGATGTCGTCAACGTGGACATATTTTCCGTCGCCGATGCTGTAAGTGTGATATCACCCGCTGTACCTACTGTTACGGTTTGGTCTTTAGTTCCAGCCGTAAAAGTAGAGAGAGTTCCTGCACCTGTCTTTGTCCAAGTGCTCCAGGTATAACCCGTAGCTACGGTAGCTGTAATAGCGATATTATTACCTGCCTTAATATTATTTGTCGTACCGGTTACGGCAGATATACCTGTACCTGCTGCAACGGTCAAGGTATAAACGTCATCTGCGGCAAAAGTTGCAGTAAGGGTTGCATCATCTCCAGAGCCATCACCGCTTAAAGTTGTCGGGTTCGTGGTAGTGCTGGTAACTGATGCACCACCGGTGACTGCCCAACTGACAAAATGATAACCAGAAATAGGCACAGCTGTCACCGAACGTGTTGTAGTAACACCTGCCGTAGTGCTGGTTGCCGCTGCGCCGCCAATAGTAAATGAACCTTTTCCTGTCGGCGAGGCGACCAACGAAACAGTTGACTTATTCTCTACCCAGTGAGGATAGAGTGTTAAATCAGCGTTAGTCGTGTAGCTTGCGCCCAAATTATACACCTTATCCCCTCCGTCAGAAGTTGACCACCCGTCTTGCGTATAGCCGGCACGAGTGAAAGTAGATGACGAAAGAGTGAAATTCGTATTCCATGTCTTTGAACCACTTGCTATTGTACCTGTTCCATTCGCTCCCTTGTCGTACGATATTTGGTAAGGGCAGTGAATGATCATAGTATTGTCCGTTGGCACAAATGTAATAACGGCAGTTCCGCCATAGGTCGGTTTGAACTTTATATTTCCACTATTATTTGATGTTTTTGTGCCTTGAGTGACAGTTACACCGCTCCGATCTCCATATTCATATGTCCATGCTGTACCTTGACCATTGGTGAGCTTGAACGAATATTCTGTATTGGCTGTTAGCGAACATGTATTCCACTTGAAATATCCATTTGTTGCATCGTAGGTGTTGGTGTTCTTATTTGTTGCCCATTCTTGATCGCTCGCTCCGCAAGTACCAGCGAGGTAGTAGTTAGGCTGAATCATTAGGTAAGCTGTGCTCGTGTTAAAGAAGAAGTAATACGGCATATTGCTGTATTGCGAAAAATCGCAATACATGTTATCTCCACTTCCTGTGTGGTAAGCAGTGCCGACTATACAATTTGAATTAGCATCTTTTCCGTACCAAGTGCTACCATTTTTTACTTTAAAATTCTTCCATTGCCCAGTAGGTTGCATGCTCTTGTACACCCAATTGGTGATTCCTGATGATTCCATTTGGTGCGCAGTGTTTTCTGTCCATGAACCATCAGGTCCAAGGATGTAGACCGCTCCCCACATCTCACCCATGCCGAGTGTCAGCACCATCAGCAGCATTGCCACGTACTTCCATACTCGGGCCGTTCTCGAGTCGTTTACGAGTCGTTTGCGGTCCGTTTCCGAGTCAATGTCGGGAGTAAAACTTGCGGTGTGTCGGGTTGCAT